>DAOWME010000004.1 GCA_030643245.1 Deltaproteobacteria bacterium | reverse complement strand
TATTTTCGTACACTTTTTGACACTTTTACCCCACTTCTAATCTTTTTTATGATAGAGATACCGATTCTACAGATCAAGTATAAGGTATTATGAAAATTGTGATACATGTTCAGATATGGCATAGGAAAAAATGAATTTTCCATAGAGATTGAATCAATAAAATTAAAAAAGGTACAAAAAACTAGCGAAAGGTAAGGTTTAATATTCCGAGGATTATTTTTTGAGCATAACGCAGAGATTGTGCAAAAAGACCATTTATGGATGGGCACTAATTAAAAAGATGTTTCTTGATCTTTACTTGCGGTTTGTTTTTCTGCGACAGCCTTGACACACATGTCAGAGTTTTAGTATTGGCAATGGTTTTCGGAGAAATTAATCAAACCTCAATCCCGAACTCCAAGAGCCTGTACGGAACCATACAGGAAGAACGATAAGCTCGTAATAAAGCTGTTATGGAGAGTCGGGATCATGCATGACAAATTGCTATATTACCAACGCATTCATGCGTCAATGCCGGTTTTGTTAAATGAAATTTGACAGAATTTACAAAGCGATATATATTGAGATCAGTAGTTCTAATCCAGAAATGCCCTTTTTTGCAATCTGTACGTCGGTCTGCCCAATACAATCCCTTGACCTTGCAAAAAAATTCTCATTTCTGAATGGGGAACCAACCATACATACAAAATCCTCGAAATAGGTCAGACTATTCCTGCGGTTTTGCGCTTTCAGATCGAACAAATCTAACCTAAATCTGAGCGCCAACTTGAGGAAGTTATTTCGGCCTCGTCCCTAATTTGAACCATACAATCCCATATACGCCTTCGGTCTCCCGAACGGGTGCCTCGTGCGTGAAGGGGGAGGAACAGACTATGCCAAAGAGTAGTCATATGAGTGCTGAGAGTTCATTGATGCAATTCTGCGGGGCTTCAAAATATGTCCTGGATGAGGAGCTGGCCCAGATCGTTAACATATCCATGGCCCTTGAGATGCCTCTCTTGCTCAAAGGAGAGCCTGGTACAGGCAAGACCATGCTGGCGCATGCCATTGCCGAAGCTCTCCAGATGAACCTTATAGTCCTCAATGTCAAATCCAGTATGAAGCTTGTAGAAGCCCTCTACCAATACGACACGCTCACACGCCTAAATGACAGCAGGTTTGGCGATTCCCAGAGGGATGTAAGCAATATTGAAGACTACATAAAGATGGGAAAGATCGGACAGTCTTTCGTTTTCCATGAGAGGGTAGTCCTTCTCATAGATGAGATAGACAAAGCCGATACGGATTTTCAAGACGATATGCTCGATATCCTGGACCAGATGAAATTTGATATTATTGAGATTGATAAGACCATAACGGCCGAATACAGACCCGTCATGGTCATAACGTCTAACGCTAAGAAGGACCTCTCCGATCCTTTTTTAGGTCGCTGTAACTTCCATCACATCGCATTTCCGGAAGAGGAGCTCATGAGAAAGATCATAACGGTTCATTTTCCTGATATCAGCAAGGATCTCATGGATAGTGCTGTGAAAACTTTTTACCGTTTGAGAGATATCAGGGGTGTCGAGAAAAAACCGGCCACGAGGGAACTCATCAACTGGATCAGGGCGCTGAAAGCAGACCCCGACTTTAGGGTCAAGAGCCTTATCAAGGGTAATGTTCCGTATTTAGGGGTCCTTTTCAAGAAGAGTCCGGATTATGTTGTCGCCAGAAACAATGTGGCACGTTCCAGGACATGATGAGGCGGCAACCGGGGTCACCTGGGGCCATTGCATCGGGAAGAGATAAGTGGTGTTAGAAGAGGAAAAGGATGTTTACTGATTTTTTCTATACATTGAGGAGGGTAGGTGTTCCCGTTTCCCCCACTTCCTTCCTTAGGCTTCAAAAAGCCCTTGGTATGGGGCTTATCAACTCTGTTGATGATTTTTACACTGCATCCCGCTCTATCCTTATAAAAAGTGAGCGGTATTTTGACCTTTACGATCAAGTATTTGCGTATCATTTTGAAGGCATCGAACTCCAAGAGCCGGATTCTTTTGAGCTGTCTGAGGTTGCCAGGTGCTTACTTGACGAATGGCTGCAAGACCCGGGCGAGTTGGCCGATTTACTTGGCCTAAATGAAGATGAACTCTCCCGATTGAGCCCCGACGAATTACTCGATTATTTTCTGGAACGGTTAAAGGAACAGACCGAGGCACATCATGGGGGGAACAAGTGGATCGGCACCAGAGGAACTTCACCTGTAGGGCATTCCGGATACCACCCAGGCGGCATGCGAGTGGGTGGGGTGTCTAGAAACAAATCAGCCGTCAAAGTTGCTTTGGACAGGAGGTATAAGGATTATTCCCACGACGGCCCACTGACTCAGTCCCAGATGGGGGAAGCCCTAAAGAGGCTGAGGAGTATGGTGTCTGTGGGTCCCAGAGACCAAATCAATATTGATGAGACAATTTATCAGACCATGAAGAATGCAGGTGAGATAGAGATCATATTTGACCGGGCACTTAAGGATCGATTGAAGGTAATCTTGGCCATCGACAATGGGGGATGGTCCATGGACCCTTATATTGAGATGGTTCAGACCCTTTTCAATTATAGCCGGGCTCAGTTTGGGGATCTCAAGACCTTCTTCTTTCACAACGCAATCTACGATAACCTATGGGAAGACCCTCCGAGACGACAGAAGCCATACCATGTAGATGACCTAATACGCCTCGACCCGGAAACGCGCATCATTATTGTGGGCGATGCGAGCATGGCCCCCTTCGAGCTCCTTGCCGCGGATGGTTCCATTCACATGGAAGAGCGATCAGGAAAGCCCAGTATTGAAAAGCTCCAATTTATAGCAAACACCTTCCCTCACTCTGTCTGGCTCAACCCCAAGCTCGTACATGAATGGCCTTACACCCGTACTATCAACATTATCCGGGAGGTATTTCCTATGTTTGAACTGAGCCTTGATGGCCTGGAAAAAACAGTAAGCTGCTTGATGCAGAAACATTGATGAAAGGAGGGTAAATCTCAGATGTCGAAGAGAATGGTATTTGTGGGTATAGTAATTGTCGGCATCCTGGCAACTGTGGCTGCAGGCATAACAGGTCAGACAGGAAAAACGCTACTGCCAGCCAGTAGTTCCCCCTCAACTGAAAAGCTGGATTGGCTTAGTCATGATATGGGGTTGCAAAAGGCCCTGAGTGAGAAGAAACTTATCATGATTATGTTTTATACAGACTGGTGTTACTATTGTAAGAAGATGGACCATAGTACATTTAGCGACAGATCAATTATTGACTGTCTGAAAGAGAACTTTGTTACCATAAAGGCAAACACAGACAGAGAAAGGGGGCTGAAATCAAAGTATGGGGTGAGGGGGCTCCCTACTATTTGGTTTTTAGAGTATAACGGCACTTCCATAGGGCCACTTTCCGGCTATGTACCTCCCGATAGGTTCATTGGGGTACTGAAGTACATCAAAGATAAACATTACAATAATATGACCCTTCAAGAGTTTTTAGAGAAACAAAAAGGGTTCAGGTACTCTCAGAGAGAGATGAATTAAAGTGTTAATTGGTGCCCACCCATTAATGGCCTCTTAAGAAAGTGGGCACTTGAAAGTTTCGACCTGTGCAGTTGGTCAGATTTACCGCTTAAGGGACGGGGACGACTTGAGGAAGTTATTTCGTCCCCGTCCCTAGAAGAAGATTTTTTTCTTGACAACGAGGTTACTGGCTGCTAGCTTATAGGTTTAGCACTCAACATCAAAGAGTGCTAAGTGCTAACGTAGTGAGCGCCTTATTTAATAGCGTTCCCATCCAAAAATGGTTTTTTTACGCTTGTATTGGGTTCTCCTGGGGTATACGCTTGGGACGCACAACAATCTATTGGTTGGCCCAAGAGGCTCGTGTGATCTTGCTCAGAAAAGAATTCCCCATTTTCTGAATTTGAAACCGTTTAGTGCCCATTTTCTCAAAGGCCCATTTCCGGATGGGCACTAATGAAATACCATTGTATAGAATGGGATACAAAAAATGGTTGAACGGCTCTCAAAGAGAGGCAAGAATATTTTGCAAGCAGTAGTCAGCGAATATATCGCCACCGGTGAACCTGTTGGTTCCCGTACGATTTCAAAGAAGCACAACCTGGATCTGAGCGCAGCTTCCATTAGGAACGTCATGGCGGATATCGAAGAAATAGGGTACTTATCTCAACCCCATACATCAGCGGGAAGAATTCCAACAGACATGGGACTGCGTTACTACGTGGACTGTATCTTAACGGTGAGAAAACTCACCAAAAAAGAAAAACAAAACATTGACAGAACATATCGCCCCCAAAACCTCCAGCTAATTGATATTATGAAGGAGACTTCAAGCCTTCTTTCTAACTTCTCTCAATATACAGGGATTATTATAGCGCCCAAATTCGGGAATATGATCTTCGAGCAGATAGAATTTATCAAGCTGCGAAAAAATCAGATACTTGCTGTCTTTATACCAAAAGTAGGAAAAGTACGGAATAAGATAATAGAAACTGAGGAAGAACTCTCTCAGGATGAGTTGCATAAGTTTACCAAATATCTGAATGAGATCTTGAGTGACCTGAGTTTGAAGGATGTCAGGAAGAAAATTATCAATGAGATGAAGAAAGAAAAGAATATGTGCGACTGGTTGTTGTCACAGGCGTTGAGGCTCAGCCAGGAGGCCTTTAGCAGCGACATGGATGATGATGTCTTTATAGATGGAAAGTTTAATATCTTTGACTGCCCTGAATTCTGCGACATGGAAAAGGTGAAAACCCTATTTCGGGCATTCGAAGAGAAAAACATCCTGGTGAAATTGTTGGATCAGGTAATCCAGGGTGAGGGAATCCAGATAATCATAGGCACAGAAAATCAATTTCAGGAAATGCAGGAATGCAGTATAATTGCTTCTCCTTACACTTGGGGAGAAAATGCTTCGGGTACCCTGGGAGTAATTGGGCCAACCAGGATGAACTACTGTGACATCGTTCCAATGGTTGACTACACTGCCAGGACTGTCAGCAAAATAATGGATACAAAATACCAATAGGTGTCTTTATAGAAACTTCACAGAGTTTTCTATCTAATGGTCCATCCAGAAATGGACTTCTTGAGAAAAGGGAACGAGTTGGTTTCCAATTCAGAAATGAGCAATTTTTTCTCTGAGCAAGGCCGCACGACGGTTTGCGCCGAGGCGTACATGATCGTACGTCGCAGGCGGAAACCTGAGGAGAACGCAGCTCAGGGGAAAAAGGGCCATTTCTGGATGAACACTATTTAGTGTCCATCCAGAAATGAGGATTTTTGTTCAAGATCAAGGCATGCGAAAAAAATAACCGCAGGCATATATTTGATATTCTGAGGATTATTTTTTTCGCATAACGCAGATATTGGGCAAAAAGACCATTTCTGGATGAACACTAGTTAATAGGAGTAAAATATGACGAACGGTTCAACAGAAAAATTGGTCGTATTAATAGACGCAGAGAACGCTCAACCATCAATCGTTAATAGCCTCCTGGCGGAAATAGCAAAGTATGGGACAGCTAACGTCAAAAGAATTTATGGGGACTGGACAATTCCGGACCTGAGAGGATGGAAAGAAGTGCTATTACAGTACTCGATTCAGCCAATACAACAATTTCGATACACAAAAGGTAAAAATGCTACAGATAGCGCAATGATAATCGATGCAATGGATTTGCTCTACACAAGTAAATTTGATGGTTTCTGTATAGTATCCAGCGACAGTGATTTTACAAAATTAGCTTCAAGGATAAGAGAGTCTGGTCTTCTTGTATATGGATTTGGTGAGAAAAAAACTCCTGAAGCATTCGTTTCCGCATGTGACAAATTTATATACACTGAAGTGTTACGTTCTAAGGAAGATGATAGCGAGACAATTGCGCGCAAACCTGCTAACGAACTCAAACAAGACACAAGGCTTGTAAATTTGTTAAGAAACTCTGTTGAAGCATCTTCTGATGACAGTGGATGGGCTCATCTTGCACCAGTTGGTAGCAATATTGCCAAACAATCACCGGAATTCGATCCTCGCAACTACGGGTATAAAAGGCTGGGTGAATTAATTAATGCAATTAAGCTTTTTGAAGTAGACGAACGGCCGATTGGAGATGGTCAATCAAAAGCTATTTACATAAGGGATAAACGCAAGAAATAGGTGGTTAAACAGGCCGGATTTCCACTTTGCCTTTAAGATAGTCCTTTACCGCCCCAATAGAAACTTCATTTCGATGGAAGATGCCTGCGGCCAATGCAGATTCTGCTTCTGTTAGGGTAAAGACTTCATGGAAATGCTCCCTGCAACCGGCACCGCTTGAGGCTATTACCGGTATGGAAACTGACCTTTTGACTGCGTTAATCAACTCGATATCAAACCCCATATTTGTCCCGTCCCTGTCTATGCAGTTCAGCAGGATTTCTCCTGCTCCCAACTTTTCACATTCTTGTGCCAGGGTCACCGCATCCAGATCTCTCCCTTCACGTCCTCCCTTGATGGTACACTGATACCAGCAGTACCGATCGCCGTTAGGACCCGGAACAGAAGACTCAATTACCTGGTGTTTGACCTCACTACTTGATTTCACATAGACTCGCCTGGGATCTATCGAGATAACGACGGCCTGATTGCCGTATACGCTGGATATTTCTTCGATGGCACTCCTGCCTGTCTTTCGCCCCGTTCTCATGTACTCTTCAACTATGAGAACAGCATCGCTCCCAATAGAAACCTTGTCTGCGCCTGACCTGAAGTACTCAGAGGCAACCTCCAGAGCCGAGTATTTACGGCCGTTTTTGTCCGTATAATCTCTAATCCCTCCGCCGATGGTCAGTGGAATAAAGACATTTTTCGAGGTCTGCCGGAGCACTTCGAGCATCGGCATATCTTCCAAAGGAAAATTCCTGAATCCTGTGATGTTGAGGAAGGTGATCTCGTCAGCACCTTCCTCATAGTACCGTCTCGCCAATTCAACCGGCTTTCCTAGGTTTCTCACTGACCCATTTTCCCTGACATCATACTGGTCCCCCTTTGTAACCACCAGATCTCCCTCGTCGTTGGATCTTACATCCAGGCAGGCAATGATCCTTTTGGCCAACCGCGTTTCTCCCTGCACCTGGACGAGCCTTTTTCTCGCCCTGTTTGTATTCAAAAAGTTATGCAGAATACTTAGCCCGGAGATACCGCTCTTTTCCGGGTGAAATTGGGTAGCCAAAATATTCCCTTTTTGAATACTGCTTGTAAACTTATACCCATAGTCGGTTGTTGTAAGGACAACCGAATCATCCTCCGGTACTACGTGGTATGAATGGACAAAATAGAATTTTTCATCACCTTGAAGCCCATCGAAGATTCGTGAGGGCTGCTTGATATTGAGGTTGTTCCAACCGATGTGAGGTACAGAAAGGTTAATGATAAACCGTTTTACTGTCCCAGGAATAACCCCCAGTCCTCTGATGTCAGAGGCCTCTTCACTGGAGTCAAAGAGGACATGTAAACCCAAGCAAATACCGAGAAAAGGCCTATCGAAATAGAGATACTCCCTCAAAGGTTCGACTAATTTATTTTTCTTAAGGATTTCCATCATGCTGCCGAAGGCGCCCACCCCGGGGAAAACCAGCTTTTCTGCTGTCAGGATGTCCTCACCGCTTGCGACAACCTTAACGGTCTCGCCCAGGCTCTCTAAAGCGTTAATGACGCTTCTGACATTTCCTGCACCATAGTCTAATAATGTGATCATTTTATGTCTCCATATTTTTACTCTCATAAGGGTAATTATAACAAGCAGCCGGCGCTTAGGGACGAGGCCGAAATAACTTCCTCAAGTTGGCGCTCAGACTTAGGTCAGATTTGTTCGATCTGAAAATACAAAACCACAGGAATAGTCTTACCTATTTCGAGGATTTTGTGTTTGAAGATCGGTCAAAGATGGCCTGAAGATGAGATGTACAAATGGGGAAGTTATTTCGGCCACGTCCCTTAGGTTTTTCTTGGCACGATTTATACGGGTTGAGAAAAACTGAGTTGACGTCATAACAAGTATATGTAATCATATCTTTTACTGGTTTTCAAGTAAATCGTGCCCATCCACTAATGAGCTTCTCTGAAAATAGGCGCTCACAAGTTTCCAACTCAGAAATAAGCAATTTTTTGCGAGCTCAAAATATTGTGCGGAGGCACATAAACTTACGCCGTACAAACAATCCCGCAGACTGATGCAAAGATTGCGAAAAAGTGCCATTTCCTGGTGGAGATTCAATAGCAGTTTTAGTTCATACACTTTAAATAGGGGGTAACTAAGTATGAAAAAAGAAAAGACAAAACCAGAAAAACGGTTCGAACCATGCCCAATAACTAAAACCATCTCCGGTATACCAATAAAAGCGGTGTATAGCCCTGAAAATATTAAGGACATAGATTACCAGCGTGATTTGGGCAATCCCGGGGAATATCCTTATACAAGGGGTATTTGGAGCGATATGTATCGTGGGAAATTATGGACAAAGCGTGTATTTACAGGGCTTGGTTTACCTTCGGATACAAACAAAAGATGGAAATATCTAATCGAGCACGGAGAAACAGGGCTGTATTGGCAGTCAGATGCACCCACAGGTCATGGCTTGGATGCTGACCATCCTTTAGGCCAATATAATGCCGGTGTTACGGGGATATCATTCTCCATGCTCAAGGACTTCTATGATTACTTCGATGGGATATCGCCGGAAGACATTAGTTTATCACAAAATACCCCTACTATGGCAGGACCGGTTATCTATGCCGCTTTTGTTACTTATGCAGAGGATATGGGGCATGAACTTAAAAAACTGAGTGGATCATTCATCAATGAATACCTCTTCTCTGCGCTTACAATGTTTAATGTCGAACATTTCCCTGAGGAGTTAAGTGTAAAATTATCCACTGACGTCATAGAACATTCCATAAAACATACGTCCAAGTTGCACCCCCTCGCACCGAATCCTTATAACCTGGCCGACTATGGTGCAAATGTAGTCCAGGAGATAGCATTTACCGTGGCTATCATCCGTGAATACATAGACCGTATGATTGATCGAGGCTATAACATAGATGATTTTGCGCCTCGCATAAATGTTTTTGGCTGCTCTTGTGATATAGACTTCTTCGAGGAGATAGGGAAATTCAGAGCTACTAGGAGGTTATGGGCGAAGCTGATGAGGGAAAAATACGGAGCAAAGGACCCTAAGTCCATGCGGATTTATTTGTCTGCACATACTGAAGGGGATTCGCTCACCGTGGTGCAGCCTGTGAATAACGTCATTCGGATAGCCTTGCAATCCTTAGCCTGCGTCTTGGGAGGTCTTCAATCCTTTGACCCCTGTGGATATGGGGAGCCTCATCACCTGTTAACTGAACCAGAGGCGCTAACTTGTTTGAACATCCATCATATTCTCTCCCATGAGTCCCGTGTCGCTGCTACCGCAGACCCCCTAGGGGGCTCCTATTACGTTGAATGGATGACATCGAAGATAGAGGAAGAGATATGGAAATTAGTGGATGAGTTGGAGAGAAGGGGTGGCGCTCTCAAAGCGATAGGATGGATGCGTGGGGAATTGGAAAAAGAATCGACGAAAAGGCAGGAGGAGTTAGAAACTAAGGAGAGATATGTGGTGGGGGTAAATGAGTTCATAGTGCCAAAGGAACAAGAAGTAACAATAGATATGGAGAAATACAGACCCCCGGAGGAACAGATAAACGTGGCAGAAGAAAGAGCGAGGCAAGTAAGAAAATTCAAGGCGGAAAGAGATAAGAAAACGACGAAAAATGCCTTAGAAAACCTCAAAAGCGAAGCAGAGAAAGGAGAAAAGCATAACCTTATTCCGGCGATAAACAGAGCGCTTAGAGCCGACGCTACTTTGGGTGAGATTGTTGGCGTAATACGCATGGCAAATGGATATGATTATGACCCCTATAAAATGATAGAATATCCTTTTTAACGTTGATACGGAGGTGAAAAGGTGAAAAGAAAAATACGTGTGTTGGCGGGAGCGCCTGGACTTGATTGCCACGATCGCGGACTATTATACGTAGCATCGGAATTACGAAAAGCAGGCATAGAAGTAATATATATAGGTACGTTTCATACAGTTGAAGAAATCGTGAATGCCGCCATAGATGAAGATGTTGACGGCATCGTTTTGAGTTATCTCAATGACGACCTCTATATGGTTTACTTCCCTTCGGTAGTGGAGCTATTGAAGGAAAAAGACGCTGGTGACATATGCGTGTTTGGTGGTGGCAGAATAGGAGAAGAAAACAAGCCAATATTGGAGAAGATGGGTATAACGGGTCTTTTTGGACAGGGGACACCGGGAGAGGTAATTGTTGACCATATCATGGAGCGAATAAAGAGGGAAAGAAGCGTATTGTGACGGATTCGCGTTTTCCCCCCTTAGGGATCTTCTACTTCTCACTTGTCTATTTCTGCTTTTTCAGACACACATCATAAATCGTTATGTTTGCTGGCTCTTCAGGGCCTTCATAACAGGATTTTATAGAATATCCTCGTCTGTCTCAGAACCTCTTTAATGTTTCTCTATAGCTTCGGTTACTCATCCAATAGACAAGATGAGGGTCCAAGCTACGTCAGAACCCTCACCCCTCATGGCGTTTGCACTTTTATTTTTCTCTCAGACTCCCCCCCCCCCATGTCAATTTTTTCCTTGACATACTATATATTGTGGTATAGTATAACTAATTATACAATATAGGCTATAAATTAGCAATTTGTGACATATTTAAAGCGCATTTGAAAACCTCTTTCCTTACCGTTTTGCATCACGTTTCAGTAAGGACGATTTGATGTTTTCAAAGTCGTTTTTAGCTCATGGAGGCATTTTATGAATACGTTGAGAGGGATTGATGTACATAATAAGGCAAGAATGGACGAAGAAACCACCGATATGGCTCTTTTTGTCCGAACCTCTAAAGAGGATCTTTTGGACTGGAAGAGGCAGCGAATCGTTGATGCCCTGGTAAAAGAGACCCTTATTGATATCGATACTGCGGAAGAGATCAGCAAAGAAGTAGAAATTCAGATTATTGATTATCAGATCAAGGTTGTTACAGCGCCTCTCATAAGGGAATTGGTAGATGCCAAACTCATAGAAAGGGGTTTGGAACAGGCCAGGAAGATGCATACCCGTTTAGGGGTTCCCCTTTATGACGTAGATCAACTCATCCTAAACCCCAACAAAGAGAATGCCAACGTACCTCATGGCCCTGAAGCTACAAACCTGACTCTGGCAGAAATGATTAAAAAAGAATATGCTTTGTTAAATGTCTTTTCACAAGAGATCGGGGATGCCCATATGCATGGAGATATTCATATCCATGATCTGGGGTTTATAGACCGCCCTTATTGCTCAGGGCAGTCACTGGAGTATATCAAGAGATTCGGCCTGAACCTCCCCAACTCCCTCTCCATAGCAAAACCGGCCAAGCATCCGGAAGTTCTGTTAGCCCATATGGTGAAGTTCGCTGCTGCATTACAGAGCAATTTTGCCGGCGCCATCGGGTGGGATGCTGTTAATCTATTCTTTGCCCCTTACCTGGTAGGATTACGCGACGAAGAAGTTAGACAGTTGGCCCAAATGCTTGTCTTTGAATTTTCCCAGCAGGCAGTGGCCCGTGGGGGACAGGCAATCTTCACGGATATTAATCTTTATTGGGAAATTCCAAAACACTTTGAAGATGTCCCTGCTATCGGTCCTGGCGGCACATATACCGGGAAACCTTACGGATATTACCTGGAAGAGGCCCAAAGGTTCGTATGGTTTCTTTTTGATGTATTCAAAGAAGGGGACGGAGTCGGCAGACCTTTCTTCTTCCCTAAACCTCTGGTCCATATTACAGAGAAGTTCTTCCAGACTGAGGGCCATGAAGCGTTTTTAAACCATATATGTGATATTGCAAGTGAAAAAGGAAATACTTACTTCGTATTTGACAGGGGTGATACAGCGAAGATTTCGGAGTGTTGCAGATTGAGCTTCAAACTGGAGGATTCAGATCTTGAGGATGCAAAGGAGCCGTGGAAGATGAGATATACGGCTCTTCAAAACATAACCTTAAACCTACCCAGAATGGGATACCTGGCAAAGGGAGATGATACCAAGCTATACTCCAATATCTCCGACTTCATGGAAATGGCGGTACAGGCCCATCTACAAAAGAAGGCCTTTATAGAAAAGTTGCTATCCCTCAAGGAAAAGGGTCCCCTGGCATTACTCACTATGGACAAAGATGGCTCTCCCTATTTGAGAATGCATAGAGCGACATATTTGATCGGGATGTTAGGGTTGAATGAGCTGGTCAAGATTCATACAGGTGAGGAGCTGGATCACTCTGAGACTGCTCTGAAGTTTGGGCTAAAGATAATCGCTCACATGAAATTATTGGTCGATAAGTTCACAAAGAAGCACGGGATGAGGTTTGTCCTTGAACAAACACCGGCAGAGAGCACCGCTTATCGTTTTGCCAAGTTGGATCTTAGATACCATTCGCCGGAATCGGGTCACATCGTCAAAGGAGACATTTCGAAAGTAGAGGTCTATTATACAAATTCCACATATCTTCCCGTCTCGTCCAGGATGAATCCGATCGAACGGGTGAGAAAGGAAGGGCTTTTTCATCCGCTCATAGAGGCAGGGGCCTTGACCCATATATGGCTGGGTGAGGCGAGGCCATCAAAGGAATCATTGGCAAACCTTGTGACAAAAACTTTTAAACGCACCTTAAATGATCAGATAGCCTTTTCTCCTGAATTTACAACCTGCTCGTCTTGCGGTAAGACAGCCAGGGGGTTAATGGAGAAATGCAGGTATTGCGGTTCCGGTGAGGTAGAAGGTATCACAAGAATTACTGGCTATTTCACAAAGACCTCAAGCTGGAACAAGGGAAAAATTGGAGAACTCCACGAGCGGTTTAGAAATCAGGGGTTCTTTAAGGACGGAGAATCAGATATCATTAATATTAGGCAAAAATCTCACTGAACCCCGTCATATTGCGCCCATCATATAGCGAACAATCGGGGTGAAGTGTAAAAAAGGAGAGGAGATTTATGGGATCTGTAAAGATATTCTGGAAATCTAACTGTTCTAAGTGTCCTTCTGCCAAAAGCGTTGGGAGTATATTGGAGGAAGAAGGCATCAAAGTGGCAATTTTTGATTTGGATACTGTGAATGGGCTGGCAGAGGGGGCATACTATAGTGTTATGGCAACACCGACCATGATCATAGAAGATGAAGAATCTAACCAGATTGCTGATTTTCGAGGTACAGTCCCTACGGCTCAAGAAGTACAGAAGCTCATAGGTCGATATTACCAATAATTTGCGACCTGTGAAGTTACACAAACCTAGTGTCTTAAAGTGTCTCCTACGATTCAGTTAAAACAGGATTGCGTTAAGCGCCGGCTGCTTGTTTCGTTTGCTTGTTATACGTAAGGACCTGGCCAACATCCAAATATACATAAGAGACGTATCCACCATTAAACATACAACCTTATGCCAGATTGTAGTTCATAACAAGCAAACGAAATAAGTAGCCGGCAAGTGGTAAACCTGACCTACTGCACAGGTCGATAATTTGCTGCAATATATGCCAGGGGTAAGCGAATAATACCCTTCGGACGTCTACTTTCCATAAAAAGTCTGGAAGATGTTGAATGAAATCAAGGGTTTCTGGGAGACTTCTTTTGTAGATTGGCCGGGTAAGATAGCCTCTGTAATATTCCTACCTCTCTGTAACTTTCGCTGTCCTTATTGCCATAATTATGGGCTTGTTCTGAACCCTGAGAAGTATGAGACAATTTCCATGGATCATATTCTAAATCGTTTAGACGAGTTCAGGGGATGGATTGATGGTATCTGCATAACTGGAGGGGAACCTACCCTGCATCCGTCTCTTCCCGAACTTGTTTGCACGTTTAAAGCAAAAGGCCTCCTCATAAAGCTCGATACCAACGGGACAAACCCGGGGATAATGAAAAAACTCTTGCGGAACAGACTCATAGACTATGTGTCTATGGATGTTAAAGGTCCTTTAGATAAAACCAGATATTCCAGATGCGCCGGTGTGCCGGTCAATTTAGAAAGCATAAAGGAAAGCATCTTGCTGTTGAAGGGGGGCACGCTTCCATATGAGTTCAGGACTACCATCGTCCCCAGTTTACTCAACGAAGTGGACATCATGGAATTGGCAAGACAGCTGGCCGGGGCAAAGAAACTCACCCTTCAGAATTTCAATCCATCTGACCCCCTAGACGCCAGACTGAAGGGTGTAGCGCCTTACAATGATGAGGACTTGAAGAGGTTGCAGGATAAGGTCTCTGAGATTCTTCAGGATGCCAGTGAGGAAGTAAATGAAGAAGGGGTTTGAACCTATAGAACTCAATGGAATTAAGAGCCATTCATTGAGGGAGAGGCGCAGCAAGGTAACTATAAGGCACTTTGGGAAGACATATTCCAGGGGCGGAAGTTTTAGACAATTCATGGAGAGTCTGCCTGATATCCTGGCTTCCAGGGATCTGAAGGCAGTTGTCTCTGAGATGGTAAGGGCCTATAAGGCCCACAGAGTAATCGTCTGTGGCCTTGGAGCCCATGTTATAAAGGTCGGGTTAAATCCCGTCATCATAGACCTGATGGAAAGAGGCATAATAACCTCCCTGGCCCTGAATGGGGCAGGGATTATTCATGATTCAGAAATAGCGATGGCAGGGCAAACCTCTGAAGATGTGAGTGACGGATTAAAAGGAGGCTCCTTTGGGATGGCAGAGGAGACAGCGACGATAATCAATGAGGCCATTTCCGAAGGTGTTAAAAAAGGGCGGGGGATCGGGGAGTCGGTGGGAAGAAGGTTACTCGAACTCGACCCTCCTCACAGCAACTTGAGCATCCTGGCATCAGGGGCCAGGTTAGGAGTTCCCATAACAGTCCATATAGCTATCGGAACAGACATAGTCCACATGCATCCCTCTTGTGACGGAGCTGCCGTCGGCAAGGGGTCTCATCTGGACTTCCGTATTTTCTCTTCAATAATATCCCATCTGCAAGGAGGGGTCTATATGAACATAGGTTCTTCCGTGGTATTGCCCGAGGTATTCCTGAAAGCCCTGACTCTGGTTCGTAACTTGGGCTTTGATGTCAAGGATTTCACCACTGTTAACATGGACTTCATCCAGCATTACCGTCCCATTACTAATGTGGTGAAGAGGCCGACTTCAGGCAACGGAAAGGGGTACTCCATAACCGGACACCACGAGATAATGCTGCCTCTCCTGGCAGCGGCCGTCCTGGAGGAGCTTGAATTATAGATGACGAATCCCAGTGACATCATCCCGGTAGTCTCCCCAGCGTCAAATCAATGACGCTGAACGTCAAACATCCCATTATCACTGGCTATCTCTATTTAACCTTAATAAAGGGTCTGACCCAATGCCTCCTTTCGACTCAGCTTGATCTTCCCATTTTCATCTATGGCAAGAACCTTGACCAATACTTCATCACCTTCCTTGAGCACATCCGTTACGTTCTTCACCCGTTCTTTAGATAATTGGGAGATATGGACGAGGCCGTCAAGTCCGGGAAGGATCTCAACGAAGGCGCCAAAATTCGTGGTTTTCTTGACCTTTCCCATATAGAGCTCTGCCACCTGGACCTCCTGGCAGATTTCTTTAATCATTTCAACAGCCATCTCACTGGCAGCGTTATCAGTCGATATTATATTTATTTTTCCTGAGTCTTCAATGTCTATCTTTGCTCCCGACTTCTCGACTATTTGTCTGATCATTTTTCCACCAGGCCCGATTACATCCCGAATCTTGTCAGGATTGATCTCGATGGTCAGAATCCTTGGAGCGTATACGGATAGAGATTCTCTGGGTTCCGCAATGGCGTCTTTCATCTTCTCTAATATATGAAGCCGTCCCTCTTTAGCTTGATAGAGGGCTTTTTCCAGGATATCTCTGGTAATCCCCTCTATCTTTATATCCATCTGAAGTGCTGTAATACCATCCCGCGTGCCGGCAACCTTGAAGTCCATATCACCCAAATGGTCTTCATCTCCGAGGATATCTGAAAGGATTGCTATATCTTCATCCTCCTTAATCAACCCCATGGCTATGCCCCCCACAGGGGCTTTGATGGGAACCCCGGCATCCATAAGGGAGAGGACCCCCCCGCAGACAGTGGCCATGGAGGAAGAACCATTTGACTCCAATACATCGGAGACAACTCTGATGGTATATGGAAAATCGTCTTTTGAAGGCAATACTCTTGCAATTGCCCTCTCTGCCAAAGCGCCATGCCCGATCTCTCTTCTGTTAGGGCCTCTTAGGAACTTGACCTCTCCCACTGAGAAAGGGGGGAAGTTGTAATGGAGCATGAAAGACTGGAAACTATCTCCAACGAGGGATTCAATCTTCTTTTCATCCATTGACGTTCCAATGGTCGTAGTTGCCAGTACCTGTGTCTCACCTCTTGTGAAGAAGGCCGAACCATGAGGTCTTGGTAAGACTCCGACTTCACAGGCAATCGGCCTTACGTCATTAAAAGCCCGACCATCGATCCTCTTTTTCTCCGAGATGTACATTTCTCGAACCATCTCTTCCTTTAACTCTGTAACATGCTCCTTTATATCCTCTTCCCTTCCCTCATAGTCAGGCAAAAGTGCCTCTACAGTCTCTGCTGCAATCTCATCAAATTTCCCGTATCTCTCCATCTTTGCAGGAATCCTTATGGCCTTTGCTATCTTTTCACGGGCGATATCCTCTACCCTCTTCTTTAGATCAGGTGCCGGTATCGTGCTTGGTAACTCCCTCTTCGGATTACCTGCAACTCCTTTCAGCTCCTCTTGAATCGCAAGTAACGGTTGCAGGGATTGATGTCCGTACCATATAGCCTCCAATATAACGTCCTCAGAGAGTATGTCCGCTCCACCTTCCACCATGACGACAGCGTCTCGGGTGCCGGCCACAATGAGATCAAGATCACTATCTTCAAGCTGAGAATATGTCGGGTTACATACAAACTTACCATCGATCCGTCCTACCCTCACCCCCGCAAAAGGGCCTCCAAAAGGAATGTTGGACAGTTCCAAGGCAGCGGAGGCGCCGATCATTGCCAGGGTATCCGATTCGTTCTCTTGATCCATAGACCATACCGTAGCAATAATCTGGGTCTCATAGAAATACCCGTCCGGGAACAGAGGTCTCACCGGTCTGTCGATAAGCCTTGAAGTAAGTGTTTCCTTAAGGGTGTTACGCCCCTCACGTTTCATAAAGCCACCGGGAATCCTCCCGGCAGCATATTTCATCTCTTGATAGTTCACTGTTAGGGGCAAAAAGTCCACCCCTTCCCTTACCTTGTTTTCCGCAACAGCGGTCACCAGTACTACTGTCTCCCCAAACGTGACAAGCGCCGATCCATCTGCCTGTCTTGCCAGTTTCCCGGTTTCAATGGAAAGGGTCGTCCCATTTATATCCACACTAACCTTTTTTGTGATTTCCAATTATATCTCCCTCATTTTCTTATGCCAAGTCTCTTGATGACATCCCGATACCGGCCGACATCGTTCTTCATCAGATAATTCAAAAGCCGCCTTCTCTGGCTTACAAGTTTCAACAACCCTCTACGTGAATGATGGTCCTTCTTGTGTACCTTGAAATGCTCAGTAAGATACTTTATCCTTTCACTCAACAAGGCGATCTGGACCTCCGGAGATCCTGTATCAGTATCATGAACCCTGAATTCTCCAATCACTGCTCGCTTTTTGTCAGTATCTAACATTATCCCCCTTACCCCCTTCCCGAAATTGTCTGACTGCCGCACAGTTCTTTCTTTGTAAATAGTGCCCGAACGAAAACTGTCTTTTTCGCCAATCTCTGCGTCAGATAAAAATTTTAATCCTCGAAATGTTCAATATATTCCAGCAGTTAAAATTTTGATCTTCCTTGAACTTGACGAAAAATCCTAGTTTTCGTTCAGACACTAAATAAGTGCCTTGACACATCAGCAAATCTAATTATTCCTCATGCATTAAAGACTCGAATCAATTTACAAAACATATCCCCTCCACGCTTATCCTCGGTTAAGGGGTAATCCGTCAGAAGCTCTGCCACGGCGATCAAGTCATCCTTGAAGGAATTGATCCTTATTTTCTGTCCCGCTCTATAACGGGACAAAGAAACGTCTTTTAGGTCCCTGAAAAGAATCTGGCTACCATGTCTGATCCTTCTTGCCAAGTTCTCATCCACCCTTATTCGAGGTAGGTTAATCAAGGCCCTATCCATCGGGATTATCATGTCTTCAACAATTCCCTTTTTGGCCAGGTCTTCTATACTTTCCAGTGAATGACATTCACCGGTACAAAATATTCCACTCCTTGTTCTTCTCAGTTCAACCAGATGGGCTCCGCAGCCCAGTCTGTTCCCTATGTCCGAACACAATGTCCTGATATACGTACCCTTGGAGCAGAACACCTCAAACCACACACTAGGCAGATCAATCCTGAAAATATTTATTTTGGAGATGGTTATTCCCCTCTCCGGAGTGTCGACGTGTATGCCTCTTCTAGCCCACTTGTAGAGGGGAATGCCCCTGTATTTCAAGGCTGAGAATGGCGGCGGTTTTTGCTTAATATTACCCGTGAAAGCGTTAAAGGCGTCAACTATCTTACCGTGATCTTCCGGAATCCGGTCAGACTCCCTAATAATTTTACCGGTCATGTCCTGGGTGTCTGTCTCTATACCCAACCTCAGGGTTGCTCTATATTCTTTGTCGTCATTTATGAGAAACTGTACTATCTTCGTCGCTTGATTTATGCAAACAGGTAGAACACCCGTGGCCAAAGGGTCCAACGTACCTGTATGCCCCGCTTTCTTGACATTAAGGACCCTCTTTACCCTCTCCACCACATCATGAGAAGTGATGCCGGGCGGTTTGTCTGTTACCAAAACACCATTCACTCAAGAGACCCGATCAGCCTTCTCCTAATAGCAGGGAAAACCTTATCCTTAACCTCCGGAAGACTACCCTTGACACCACAACCGGAAGCACGAGGATGCCCACCTCCACCGAATTCCTTTGCAATATCAGCAACATCAATACATCCATCTGACCGAAGGCTTATCCTGTATTGGTCTTTCGAAACCTCCCTGAACAGCACAGCCACCCGCACGCCCTCAATGGATCTTGGGTAATCCACCATGTTCTCTCCGAGATCCGGGGTAGCCCCAACCCTTTCCAACATTGAAGACAAAACCACGACGGAGCCCACCTTTCCATGGTCTGAGATCTCCAATGTATTTAGCACCAACGCTAACAATCTAAGTCTGGACACTGACTGTCTCTCATAGATTTCCTCAGCCACTGTGGAAGGGTTGACGCCTCTGGTCACCAACTCGCCCGCAATCTGAAAGGTCCTGGCAGTAGTATTGGAATGGCAAAAAGCACCGGTATCCGTCAATATGGCCGTGTAGATGTTGACGGCGATCTCGTATGTAATGGGAATGGGGATTTCCTGCAAGAGATCGTACAAGATCTCTCCTGTAGAGCTCTTGTACGTATTAATCAACCTTAAATCACCGAACCCGCTATTGGTTTTATGGTGATCTATGTTTATTATTTTCCCTGTCCGTCTTATCTTTTCTGCTACGTTTCCCACTCTGTCCAAATCACCACAGTCTAACACAAGGGCAACATCATAATGAAAGGAATCATCTATCTCATGAACAATCTCAGTACTCATGGGAAGGAACTGTAAGTTCCGAGGGATTGGGTCCTGGTTGAAGACGGTTACTTCCTTCCCCATATTATTTAAGGAAATCGCCAGGGCTAACGCCGAACCTATGGCGTCCCCTTCCGGACGGATATGGGATGCGATCAGGAATACGCTTTTATTTCTTATCTCTTCGATTATCTCTCTTTCCATCCCATCAGTCCTGAACAGTTTTGTTTAAATCCCTTAGGATACTATCGATATGGCTTCCATATTCCAAAGAATTGTCAAACTTGAAGACAATATCAGGGATGTGACGCATCCTAAGCCTCTTCCCCAACTTCTTCTTAATGAAACTGGATGCACTATTGAGACCCGCAGTAGTCTCCTCCAATTCTTCATGAGTCCCAACAAGACTGAAGAATACCTTCGCGAAACGGAGGTCATTACTTACCTTAACACCGGTAATCGTCACAAAACCGATCCTCGGGTCTTTAATCTCTCTGAATAACATCTCAGCGATCTCTTTCTTAAGTAAGTCAGAAACCCTATCGGCCCTTTTGTAATCCATGACTGATCCCCAGCCTTTTCCTTAGAAATATCTCAAAAAGGGAGTAACCGTCTGTCAACAGTCGAGTATCTCTATCTCCGAATCTAGTATCTCCATAATGCCCAGTCCATCAATAAAGTTAATGATCCTATCTAAAGAAGAATTAATATATCTCCTCTCATTACCGACCAGACAAAACCCCACTCGGGATCTTTGCCACTTGTCATTGTCACCCACTTCAGCTATGGATACGTTGAACTTTGCTTTAACCCTATCAAGGACTTTTCTCAACACCCGGCGTTTCCCTTTGAGGGAGAGGTTGTTGTGTATACGACAATCAAGCTGGCAAATACCGATAACCATCTCAAAGACTTACGGAACAATTTGGCCCCACCTCACAAAGTTGGTGCAATCTCCTCGTAGGTATAGGACTCGATAATATCATCAATTTTCAAATCATTAAAACTATCTATTCCTATCCCACATTCATAACCTGATAGGACCTCGTTTACGTCGTCCTTAAACCGCTTCAATGAAGACATCTTTCCATCATGAATGATTACATTGTCTCGCAACAAGCGTATATTTTCCGATCTTACTATCTTTCCATCAAGAACAAAACTGCCGGCTATGGTTCCAACCTTCGATATCTTGAATGTGTCCCTTACCTCCGCCCTTCCCAGTACCTTTTCGTTGAATACAGGCTCCAATAAGCCTTCCATGGCCTTTCTCACATCGGAAATCATATCATATATGATACTGTAAGTCCTGATACTGACCTTTTCCTGTTCGGCTACCTGCCGCACCTTTGGGTCCGGTTTAACATTAAAGCCTATGATGATTGCGTCTGATGCAGAGGCCAACATTACATCGGACTCAACTACGGTACCAACCGAGGCATGAATAACGTTGACCTTTATGAGATCAGTGCCCAGGTTATGTAATGCTTTGAGGAGAGCATCGATAGAGCCTTGAACATCTGCCTTGATAATTGTGTTTAGCTCTTTTACCTCTCCCTCTTGAATCCTATCATGGAGTTCCTCTAAAGTTATTTTTCTCGTCTTGACAAGTCCAGCTTCCCTCTTCTTTTGCTGCCTGAACATTGACACTTGTCTTGCCTTCTTCTCATCATCGATAACTACGAGGCTATCCCCTGCCTCGGGGACTCCGGAGAGTCCAACGACTTCTATAGGCATGGCCGGGCCGGCATGTGCTGCCGTCTCTCCCCCTTCGTTGATCAGGGTCCTTATTTTCCCGAAAGTCGATCCCACTACAAATGGATCACCTGTTTTTAACGTGCCCTCTTGAACGAGCACAGTGGCCACCGGCCCTCGACCTTTATCTAATCTTGCCTCGATAACCACTCCCCGGGCCGGCTTGTTAGGGTTGGCCTTTAGCTCCAACATTTCGGCCTGTAATAGAACAAGTTCCAAAAGATCATTTATACCTTGCTTTTTCTTGGCGGAAACCTCCACAAAGATCGTGTCTCCTCCCAGCTCTTCCGGGACCAGTCCATACTCCATGAGGCTCGCCCTGACTCTCTTGATATCGGCGTTGGGTTTGTCAATCTTGTTAATGGCTACCATCAATGTTACGCCGGCAGCCTTTGCATGGTTTATCGCTTCAATAGTCTGGGACATAACACCGTCATCAGCCGCAACCACCAGGATTACAATATCAGTTACATGTGCCCCCCGGGCCCTCATTGCAGTGAAGGCCTCATGACCTGGTGTATCTAAAAAGACCACATCCCCTTTGGGAAGGCTTACGCGATATGCACCCATATGCTGTGTAATGCCCCCAGCTTCCGTTCCCATGACATTGGTCTTGCGAATGGCGTCCAAGAGAGATGTTTTACCATGATCCACATGCCCCATAACCGTAACTACGGGTGGTCTCTGGACCAATTCCTCAGGAGCGTCTTCCCTCCTCTCCAAAATCTCTTCTTCAAAAGAGGTACTCTCAATTACATAAGAAAACTCACCGGCGACTAGCGAGGCTGTGTCAATATCGAGCGGATGATTAATGGTTGCCACCATTCCAAAGTCCAGTAACTTCTTTATCACTTCACCTACCTTAACGCCCATCCTCTTTCCCAATTCGCCAACCGTTACGGTCTCCAGGATCTTTATCTTCCTCTTAATTGCCTTTGAGACAGTGATCTCGGTCTTTCTTTCCACCTTCCTGGGATGTGCCTTCTTCTCTCCCCGGAGTCTAGTTGGCACACGACGATTTTTCCCCCTTCCATAGAAGACTTTCGTCCTGCCCTCTTGTTTCTTGTAAGGCACCTTCTTGGGTAACCTGTCCTCTACCGCCGCTTTGACCTCTTTCTTCGTTGGCTTGCCAGGCTTTACCTTATCCGGCTTAGCTTCCACCGGTTCTTTCAGAGGTTTCGTGTCCTCCCTCTGCCTGGCCGTGATGGATGCGGGCTTAGACACATCTTTCCCCTGTTTGGCTTCTATCCTTTCAACATCCTTAACAGGCCCTTCCTTTTTCTCAACCACCTTTTCCGGGGCCGCCAATGGAGAGGGTCTTTCTTTATCTACTGAAGGCTCTCTTCTCTCTTTCTCTTTCTCCAGCGGAGCTTTCTCAACCTCCGGCAACTTCCCCGCTTTCACTTTGGTCTCAACGGGTTTGACTTCCGGTTCTATCTTTTTTATCCTTCTCCGTATAATAGTTGTCTTTACCCGTTTTTCAGTAACCTCATGGGTCTTGCTTGTAGAAAGACGACTTCTGATTCGCGGCAGGTCTCCCTCTTTAATGGAACTCATATGACTCTTGACCGAGATGCCCAGCTTCTCCATCTCGACGATGAGTTTACTATTTGTTATTTCCAGCTCTTTTCCCAACTCATAAACCCTAACCATTACGTTCCCCCAGAAGGTAATCACTCCCCCATAAATCAATTCACTGCTTCATCATCACCCTCAGCCCCAATCTCATTGGTTACAGACACGTCTTTTGCCGAAACCTCGTTGATTTTCTCTGAATCCGTTTGTTCCAGATACTCCTCTGCAGCCTTTTTGAACGTACCGGCTTTCTTCTCACCGATGCCTTCTATCCTGGTAAGTTCTTCCGTGGTTGCCCCGGCGATGTCGCCCGCAGTAAAAAATCCGCCGTTCCATAAGGCCCTTGCTGTTGAATCTCCTATTCCAGGGATATCAATAAGTGACCTGTATGTCTCCTCTGATATTTCGGTAGTCTTGGGTTCACCATTGACATCTATCCTCCACCCCGTGAGCCTGGCGGCCAGACGGACGTTTTGTCCTCTCTTTCCGATGGCTAAAGATAACTGATCATCAGCCACTATCACTTCCATTGTCCGGGTAGCTTCATCGATTATGACTTCGGAAATCTCTGCCGGGGCTAGTGCGTTACAGACAAATTCGGAAGGATCTTCACTCCAGCGTACTATATCTATCCTCTCCCCGCGCAATTCTTGAACGACACTTCGGACTCGAGAACCCCTCATCCCTACGCACGCACCAACAGGATCAACATCCGGATCCTCGGAATAGACCGCTATTTTAGCTCTATTACCCGGTTCCCTGACAGCGCCTTTAATCTTCACCACCCCTTCATAGATCTCAGGGACCTCAACCCCGAAAAGTTGTATAAGGAGCCCTGGGTGGGTCATTGAAAGGACGATCTGGGGCGTCTTGGAAGACTTGAGAACGTCAAGTATATAAGCTTTGACTCGGTCTCCCTGGCGATAGGTATCCCTTGGTATCTGTTCTTTAACCGGGAGTATAGCATCTGTTTTTCCCAGACTAACGATGATGTCGCCCCTGTCGAAACGATGGACTATCCCGTTAACCAATTCCGTTTTACGGTCTTTGTATTCGTTGTAAACGTTTTCTCGTTCGGCATCCCTAACCTTTTGGATTATGACCTGCTTGGCCATTTGAGCTGAGACCCTGTCGAGTTTACCCATGTCCAGCTTTAGACCAAGGCTATCGGAAATTTCCACCTCAGGGTCTAACTCCACGGCTTCTTCAATAGATATTTCGAGGTTCGGGTCTCTAACCTCGTTTACCACAGTCTTAAATTCAAACAGCTCGACTTCGCCCACTTCTTCATTAAAATGTGCCTCCACATCCTGGTGAGGGCCAAATTTCTTTCTGGCGGCTGACAGGACAGCTGCCTCCAAGGCTTCAATAAGAACATCTTTATCAATACCCTTGACTTTCCCAACCTCATCCAGTATGCGGGTTAGGTCAGAAATCATTTCAAATCTCCCTTAGAGCTTTGCACAAAAATAAATTGACAGAATAGACGCCCAGATTTAAGTCAGATTTGCCTGCTTCGATTGAGCAAAACCGCAGGAATAGTATCGTCTATTTCGAGAATTTTCCGATTGAGAAGCAGGCAAAGATGGCCTGAAGATGGTATGTCAAAATGTTAAGTTGTTTTTGCTCAAGCCCTTAGCATGGGCCTCGAGGCCCAGCTCAAAACTCGTGCACTAAATTGGCTTTTCTTATCTCATTGAAAGGCAAACTGACAATCTCATCTCCGACATCTATCGTTACCGTTCCTTGTTCATAACCCAAAAGCCTTCCCCTGAAATTCCTCCGTCCATCCACCGGGTTGCGTACCTTCAACCTGACGAGTTTACCTTCATACTTTACAAAATCTTCTTCCTTTTTCAAAGGCCTATTGAGCCCCGGAGAAGAGACCTCCAGCGTATATGGATGCAGCATCAGATCGTTAAGTTCGATCAATTGACCAACCTGTCCGCTGATATTGGAACAATCATCTAAGGTTACTCCTCCTTCCTTATCAATATAAAGTCTTAAGGTCAGTCCCCCTCCTTCATTTCCGTACTCAGCCTCCACAAGGTCCATCCCCTCCGCCGTAACAACCGGTTCCGCTATCCTTTTCACAGATTCTAGTATATCATCGGACATTGCCAATCCATAAGCCCCCGGGGATAGACCGCGGACCGTTCAACAATAAAAAAAGTGGGCTTTAAGCCCACTTTTTAGTGAACTTCACTAATTAATGGACCAAATAATACCGGACTTCAAAGATATACAGGAGGCACACATCTGTTTTGCGGGATCGCATGATAATCTCTCCTGGCTTCTGTAAATCCTCAAGTTCGTTGCCAAGCAACCTATCTGGAGTGGAGCGGGCAACGGGATTCGAACCCGCGACACCAAGCTTGGGAAGCTTGTACTCTACCAGCTGAGCTATGCCCGCATGTAACATCGATCTTCCAAACCCGATTATTGACTAAGGGACGGGGACGAAATAATTTCCCCATTTGTGCATCTCATCTTCAGGCCATCTTTACCCGATCTTCAAACACAAAATCCTCAAAATAGTTCGACTATTCCTGCGGTTTTGCGTTTTCAGATCGAACAAATCTAACCTAAATCTGAGCGCCAACTTGAGGAAGTTATTTCGTCCCCGTCACTAATTATTAATAAATATTTGAGATTTGTCAACAATTTTTTATATGTACCGGCAATTTCATTGATTAACGCCTATAAACAAATTATAAATCAGGTCTTGGTAAATATCTAAATCAGTGCCTTGCGGCTCATACCCCGGCTTTTTGACGAGTTACAAACCTTCGTCAAGAGTCCCCCTTTCTGAAGACTACGTCAATAATCAGAAACACCCCTCCGATAGTGATGGCGCAGTCAGCTACGTTGAAAGTCGGCCAGTGGTACGTGTGCCAGTGAAGGTCGATGAAGTCTATAACCTCTCCCAGTCTGACCCTATCGCTGAGGTTCCCCACAGCTCCACCCATAATCAGGGAGAGACTTAATAAGAGAGGGGTCTGATTATCCTTGAGGTTTCTCAGGAAAAAGAGGATTATCAGAATTGCCACAACGGATATGGTGACAAAGAAAACAGATTTGAGACCACCGACTTGTCCTGCCAGAAAGCCAAAGGCGGCGCCGGTATTTCTCACATGTGTGATGTGAAAAAAACCCTTCACGATTTGGACAGAATGGTGAAGGGGGATAACCCTGTCAATATAGAGTTTGGAAGATTGGTCCAGGAAAAGAACCCCCAGGACAATTATGGTTGTGGTAAGGTATTTTTTCTTCAAGGCCCCTCCACTACCTCAACACATCTCCGGCATAAACCGGGGTGTTCTTTGTTATCATTTACTGTAGTGTGGTAAGTCCAGCACCTGGCACATTTCCCTCCCCCGGCCTGCATCACGCCCACTTCCATACCCTCAATCTCCCGGCTTTTAAATTCACCTTTTCCTTCTTGATTTTTCAAGAGGGTTACCTTTGAAACAATGAAGATTGGCCTCAATTCATTAAGATAGGTCTTTAAAAATCCGTGGAGTTTTTCGGGAGCGAAGATGCTGACATCAGCATCCAATGAGTGACCGATGACCTTGTCACGACGGGCTAGTTCCAGCGCCTTAGACACCTCTCCCCTGATCTGTAACAACTTGTCCCATCTGACTGCCAACTGATCGTCTATGTAGTCCTCGTTGGCAGCAGGGAATCGTATCAAATGAATGCTCTCTGCCTTACTTCCGTCCGACGGGAAATAGCTCCAGGCCTCTTCGGAAGTAAAAGAAAGTATCGGCGCCATCAGTCTCAGAATACCGTTCAAAATATCGTACATGACGGTCTGAGCTGATCTCCTCTCCACGGAGTCGCAGGTGGAGATATAGAGTCTGTCTTTCAAAACATCCAGATAGAAAGCGCTCATATCGACTACGCAGAAGTTATGGAGAGAGTGATAGACCGTGTGAAAAGAAAAGCTGTCATAGGCATCTCTGATTCTCGTGATAAGCTTCTGGAGCCTGTGGAGAGCGAGTCTGTCAATCTCCCATAGGCCCTGATATTCAACCCTGTCCCTTGACGGGTCGAAGTCATAGAGGTTCCCCAGCATATACCTGCAAGTGTTTCTGATGCGGCGATATGCCTCTGACATCCTCTTCAATATCTCTTCAGATAGTCGGATATCATCTCGATAGTCCTCCGCAGCCACCCAGAGTCTCAAGATCTCAGCCCCATATTTCTTTATGATCTTATCCGGGGCGATCACGTTTCCAAAAGACTTGGACATCTTTTTCCCCTTACCATCCACAACAAAACCATGAGTCAGTACGGCCTCATAGGGTGCCTTACGTCTTGTATTTACGGATGTTAAGAGAGAACTGTGAAACCACCCCCTGTGCTGGTCACTCCCTTCCAAATATATGTCTGCCGGATACCTTAAATTCTCCCTCTTCTCCAAAACTGCAGCATAGCTGACGCCCGAGTCGAACCAAACATCGAGTATGTCCGCCTCCTTTTCAAAGTCCGCGCCATTGCATTGGGGGCAAACTGTGCCGGGAGGAAGCAGGTCCCCTGCATCCTTTAAAAACCATATGTCGCTGCCCTCTTCTTCAAATTGATCGGATACGTAATCTATAATCTCCTTTTCCGCCATGGTATACCCACAGGATTTACAGTAGAATATGATGATTGGAACCCCCCAGGCCCTTTGTCGGGAGATACACCAGTCCGGACGACTCTCCACCATTCCATAGATCCTGTCCTTGCCCCACTTGGGGATCCACTGAACCCGATTGATGCTTTCGAGCGCCTCTTCCCTTAATCCGTTCTTCTCCATAGAGACAAACCATTGTTCAGTGGACCGGAAGACTATCGGGTTCTTACACCTCCAGCAGTGGGGGTAGGAATGAAGTACAGTTGCTTCTTTTAGCAGAGCACCCACTTCATCGAGCTTTTTGTTTACCGATTTATTCGCGTCAAAGACGAACTCCCCGGCAAAAAATTCCACATCATCGGTAAACCTCCCCTCATCATTTACAGGGGTATAGATGTCGAGACCATACTTGAGACCTATCTCGTAGTCATCCTGTCCGTGACCCGGGGCTGTATGAACACATCCGGTCCCGGTATCGAGCGTCACGTGATTACCGAGGATTAAGAGAGACTCCCTGTCTATGAATGGGTGCCGGCATTTCAGTCCTTCCAGTTTCAGGGGAGAAAAAGTCTCTACTATCTCATAATCTCCTGCCCCCAACTCCCTCATTGTGCCTTCCAATAGCCCCTCGGCCAACAGAAAGACTTCGTCCTTCACTTTGACGGCGACATAAGTAAAATCGGGATGGAGGGTGATGGCCAGATTCGCGGGTATTGTCCATGGGGTTGTGGTCCATATGAGAACCGAGACCTTCTCCCCTTCGAGGGAGGGGAGAAGGTTGCCAATATGCGAAACGAGGGGAAATTTAACATATATGGACGGTGATTCGCGATCCTGGTATTCAACTTCAGCCTCCGCCAAAGCGGTCCTGCAGGATGAACACCAGTGAATTGGCTTCTTGCCCTTATAGACACTGCCCCTATCCACAAATTTGCCGAACTCTCTGACTATGGTTCCCACGTATTTGGGGTCCATCGTAAGATACGGGTCACCCCATTCACCGAATACACCCAGGCGTTTGAATTCATCTCTTTGAATATCTATGAATCTTTCCGCATACTCTCTGCACAGTGTCCTTATTTCCGGTATCGACATGGCCTGCCTTCTTTTTCCCAGTCTCTTCTCCACCTCGTGTTCAATAGGAAGACCATGACAATCCCATCCCGGCACATAATAGCTATTGAACCCCATCATGGTCTTTGATTTGATTATGATGTCCTTCAATATCTTATTTAAGGCTGTCCCCATATGGATATGCCCGTTGGCATACGGGGGACCGTCGTGGAGGATAAATTTTTCTCTGCCTTTGGATGCCTCTTTTATCCTTTCATAGATCCGTTTATCCCCCCATTCTTTAAGGAGCTCCGGTTCTTTTCGCGAAAGGTTGGCCTTCATTGGAAATTTGGTTTTCGGTAGGTTCAGGGTATCTTTATAGTCCATCATATTCTCCAAAAGCATCGCGTAAGAAGTCTCTACAGAGACAAACTAAAATAGCATAGATTGAGTCGTTGTCAAGGCGGGTTGGTCTGATTGCCGACAATTCTTAAGGATAAGACGGTAAAGGAAGTTTGTAGGCGGAGGGCTATGCGTAAAGGTCGGAAAAAGGGATAGGAGAGTCCCCATCCATGTGAACGGGGACTTCCCTTTTGTGTGAAAATTCTAGTACATACCTCCCCCAGGCATACCCCCTCCCGGCGGCATCATAGGAGGAGCGCTCTCTTCTTTCGGCGCGTCGGCTATCATAGCCTCTGTGGTGAGCAACAAGGCTGAAACACTTGCGGCGTTCTGGAGGGCACATCTCGCAACCTTCGTGGGATCAATTATCCCGGCTTCTTGCATATCCTCATACGTGTTAGTCTGAGCGTTGAACCCAAATGCCCCGCTCCCGTTCTTCACCTTCTCTGTAACTATAGAGCCCTCTTTGCCGGCATTGTTGGCTATCCACCTTATGGGCTCCTCTAAGGCACGCTTTACTATATTCACTCCAAACTTCTGATCCCCCGCCAGCTCCATTTTATCAAGAGCAGGTATACCCCTCAAAAGGGCTACGCCTCCTCCAGGGATGATGCCTTCCTCGACAGCCGCCCTCGTTGCATTCAAGGCATCCTCCACCCTGGCCTTCTTCTCTTTCATCTCTAACTCGGTGGCGGCGCCCACGTTGATAACCGCTACTCCGCCTATCAGCTTGGCCAATCTCTCTTGAAGCTTCTCTCTGTCGTAGTCGGATGTGGTCTCTTCTATTTGGGCCCTGATCGTCTTGACCCTGCCCTCCAAATCCCTTTTTTCTCCGGCCCCGTCAACTATAGTGGTATTGTCCTTGTCTATGGTAACCCTCTTGGCTGAGCCGAGATCATTCAACGTGGCGTTCTCAAGCTTTATTCCCAAATCCTCGGTGATGGCCTGGCCTCCCGTGAGTACTGCTATATCTTCCAACATGGCCTTCCGCCTGTCGCCGAAACCAGGCGCCTTAACAGCAGCGCATTTCAAGGTGCCGCGAATCTTGTTCACCACCAATGTGGCCAATGCCTCCCCCTCCAGATCCTCTGATATTATCAAGAGTGGTTTTCCCATCTTCGCTATCTGCTCCAGTATTGGAAGCATGTCCTTCATATTGCTGATCTTCTGCTCATGCATAAGTATGTAAGGATCCTCTAATACCACTTCCATCCTCTCCGCGTCAGTAACGAAGTATGGGGATAAGTAACCACGGTCGAACTGCATCCCTTCAACTATGTCGAGGGTGGTATCCATACTCTTGGCCTCTTCAACGGTGATAACCCCCTCCTTGCCAACCTTGTTCATAGCCTCCGCTATGATATTGCCTATCGTCTCATCGTTATTGGCAGAGATGGTTCCCACCTGGGCGATCTCTTTCTGGTCCTTGGTGGGCTTACTCATTGCAGCCAGCTCTTTTACCACTACGTCCACGGCCTTCTCTATTCCCCTCTTTATCTCCATGGGGTTGTTCCCGGCAGCCACCAGCTTGGATCCCTCCCGGTAAATGGCTTGGGCCAGGAGCGTAGCCGTGGTGGTCCCATCGCCAGCTATATCACTTGTCTTGGAAGCGACCTCCTTTACCATCTGGGCGCCCATGTTTTCAAACTTATCCTCCAGCTCTATCTCCTTGGCAACCGTAACCCCATCCTTGGTCACTGTGGGCGAACCGAAACTCTTGTCCAAGATCACATTTCTACCCTTAGGACCGAGGGTGACTTTCACGGCATCGGCCAGGGTGTTTATACCCCTTAATGTCAAATCCCTTGCAACCTGTTCGTACTTTATCTCCTTCGCCATTTGGTAAACTCCTCCTTTGTTAGATTGTATCCGTTATTCTATTATGCCCAGGATGTCGTCCTCCCGCATAATCAGAAGTTCTTCCCCGTCAATCTTTATCTCTGTTCCGGCATACTTGCCAAACAATACCTTGTCTCCTTCTTTCACGTCCAGGGGGAGCTTCTTGCCGTCCTCCAGAACCTTGCCCGTGCCTGCTGCGACAATCTTGCCTTCCATGGGTTTCTCTTTTGCGGAATCAGGGATTATAATCCCCCCTTTGGTTGTCTCTTCCTCCTCAATACGCTTCACGATCAGCCGATCTTGCAAAGGTCTAATCTTCATAGCCATTAAATCTCCTTTCTTCTATTGAGTTATAAATTTATCCTCCTCGATACCTCGAAATTCTTCTCGGAATAACAGACTATCCGTTCTCACCTCCTTGTGCCTGCTTAGCGCTCATTTCCTAAGAAGCTCAGAAGCTCATTTGTGGACGAGCACTAGCCTAATCTCGCCGTCATGTCGTTAGCACTCATCTAATATGAGTGCTAACGACATGACGGCGCATAATAATCTGTATGCAATTCAAAAAGCAAGCCCGATATTGGAAAGTTATTTCGATATTATGTCCAAATAATAAACAAATACTATGATTTTCGCCTCATTATATCCATAATCATCTTAATATTTAATTTATCATTATAATTCTCCATCGTTAATTAATTTCTTCCGTCTTTCAGCGATATCGTCCCCGTCCCTAACCTATTCTATTCATTGCACGTTGTTTTTTCATTGTTACGGGCACCCAGCCCCTTTGCCCCCTTGTTTCCAGTAAAGGACTAAACTTGGCAAAGGGGCTTTATTGCACCGAAACCGGCCGACATTCCCTGTAGTTTAAATAGAAATCTTTAAAGAATCAAAACTTCCGTCACTTTGACGTTAATTTATGCTTTACTTTTCAGAAACCATAAGGTATATAAAGCAGTTCGATAAAATAAAAAGTAGTGTACCCGGTGTACAGCTATTTTTCTTTTTACAGGGAGCAGTAAAATGGATAAGGAAAGGGTGGAATACTTTAGAGAATTCTTAAACAACAGGTTGAATACCCTTCTCCAAGAAGCGGGAAAGACAGTATCCGGGATGATTGATGAAGAGAAAGCCTTTCCTGACCCGACAGACCAAGCCTCTATCGAATCAAACCGGAATTTTCTCTTGAGGATTCGTGACAGGGAAAGAAAATTGATATCGAAGATTATGGAAGCCTTGGAAAGGATCGATAATGGCACTTTTGGCATCTGTGAGGTGTGCGGAGAGGATATCTCGGATGGTAGGCTGAAGGCAAGACCTGTCACTACTCTGTGCATCGATTGTAAGACTGACCAAGAGGAACAAGAAAAGCGAGAAAGCCCATAGGGGTACTGACGACAAGTAACATCGTTCAAGCATATACCTCAACCGTGTCATAAGAACCCTACTAAAAGAACAAACCTGCCAAGAATTTGACCTCTAATAAAGGTCATCTCCAGACTGATCTTTTATCCATCTGGACCACCGTAATAAAATTCTTTTCAAGGATTCAATTACTGCTCTTTTTATTGGAACCTTATTCCCTTCACCAGGGTTTCTTTTTTTATAAATCGATTTAAAGTGGAAATTTTTCGACCTGTGCGGTTGAGCAGGTTTACCGCTTGCCGGCTACTTATTTCGTTTGCTTGGGGACGAGGCTGAAATAACTTCCCCATTTGTGCATCTCATCTTCAGGCCATCTTTGACCGATCTTCAAGCACAAAATCCTCGAAAT
>DAOWME010000289.1 GCA_030643245.1 Deltaproteobacteria bacterium | reverse complement strand
TTATCAAGGTCTGAGGCAGGATGTCGCAATCTTTTGGTCTCGATTCATTAACTGGGCCAATCCATGTGGGCGATTATATTTCAAGCGCCATCCTTTTTGTCGTGCGTGATTTTTCTTGACAGGACATGGTGATTTTGAGGTATAATCTATAATCTTGACTAGTATAGTGCTCATCCATAAATGGACTTCTTGAGAAAAGGGCACGAGTTGGTTTCCAATTCAGAAATGAGCAATTTTCGGCCTCGCCCCTTAGTTTCCATCCAGAATTGATGCAAGGAGAGGAGGATTAACACTTTGTTTGATTCCTACAACAGGTCTATTGAATACCTCTTTGGTCTTCAGGCATCAGGGATAAAACTCGGGCTTGAAAATATATCCCACCTTTTATGCCTGTTAGATAATCCCCAAGAGAAGCTGAAGGTTTTACATATTGCAGGGACCAACGGTAAAGGCTCCGTTGCTGCCATGGTTTCTTCCGTTCTCCACACGGCCGGGTTCAAGGTGGGACTTTACACGTCCCCCCACTTAGTTAACTTTACCGAAAGAATCAGGGTTAACAATCGAGAGATCTCAGAGAAGAGGGTTGCAGAACTAACGGATATTATCCGTGGGAAGATACAGGATACGGATCTTGGCCGTGATATTACTTTCTTTGAGTTTACGACCGCCATGGCGTTGCTTTACTTGTTGGAGCAAGACGTAGATCTTGCTATTCTGGAAGTAGGGATGGGGGGGAGATTTGATTCCACCAATGTGGTTGATCCTTTGCTTTCTATTATTACTAACGTGTCGATAGACCATCAAGCATATCTGGGCAATACGATACGTGAAATAGCCCTTGAAAAGGCAGGAATTATTAAGAAAGGTGGTATTGTCATTACCGGGGTTACTCAACCCTCAGTATTGGCCTTTCTTAGGGAAAGGTGTTTGAATGACGGGGCCGTTCTCTATCGAGTCGGCACGGATTTCAAAGGTAGGAGAATGCGTGACGGCACTTTTAATTATTACGGAATAAAGAAGAAATACCGAGGTTTAAAGTTAAACCTTTTAGGAAGACATCAGATCATCAATGCGGTTACCGCCCTAGGTGCTATTGAGATATTGGGAGAAAAGGGTTACAAGGTAAGGGGTGAAGCCATCCATGAGGGGTTGGCGAACATTTACTGGCCGGGAAGACTTGAGGTTATCCAAAAAGATCCCCTGGTTGTTTTGGATTGTGCCCATAACCCCGCAGGGATAAAAACCCTCGGAGATGCCATATCCGGTGGAGTATTTTCCTTTAAGAGGCTGTTGCTGGTTTTAGGCATTATGATGGATAAGGATTTCAAGACTATCATCTCAAAATTGGTTCCTTTGGCGGACACAGTCGTGCTTACTCAACCGATGATGGATAGGGCGGCATCTACTGAGGTTCTATACAAAGAGGTAAGGAAGTACCATGAAGAAATTGAGATAGCCCGCGATGTTAAAGAAGCAGTGTCACTTGCCCTTTCTCTGGCCGGGAGGGAAGATATGATTTGCATAACAGGCTCCATATTTATGGTAGGGGAAGCCAGGGGGCTGCTTGTTGAGGCATAAAGCCACAATCCTGCCAATATGTCCCATCCAAATCTCTTCTTCACTGACAATAAGACTGAAACGCTGCTCTAAATCAATTTTGACAAAAGTGACTCACTTAAAAACTATGAAAGCGGGAGTGTCCTCCCGCAAATGACTTCATAAAACTACTAACTAGCTAAGTTTGTGGGCATTTCCGCATACCAGGGATGTGTTGCAAAGACCCTGATACGAGAGCTAATTTTGGCATGATATTTGCAAGACTTCTTCTAAATATAGGTCAACGGAACTATATTGTTTGCGCTGGCGACTCGGTATGGTGGGTCCTTCGTTCTCTTGGTATTTTTGGTAGAGTCGCCGATCCCTGACCATCATGGAGTTGAACAGAAAGCTCCGAATCTACGCTTTTCGGGATCGGGCGAAGTAATTGCTCTAAATTAAGTTTAAGAGAGATGTTGGGACAGCTGGGTTGCCATCACGGGTAATTCGGCTTTTTTGTTTGCGGGATGTGACGTGGAACAGAAAGTGCCAAAGTGATCCGCAATACAATTGGGTAAGGGACGGGGCTGAAATAACTTCCCCAACTATGCATCTCATCTTCAGGCTATCTTTGCCCGATCTTCAAGCACAAAATCCTCGAAATAGGTCAGACTATTCCTGCGGTTTTGCGCTTTCAGATCGAACAAATCTAACCTAAATCTGAGCGCCA
>DAOWME010000263.1 GCA_030643245.1 Deltaproteobacteria bacterium | reverse complement strand
GAATAGTTACATGTGTACAGGGAAAAAGGCCGAAAAGCACACCAAAAGGGGAAAATAAGGAAGAAAGATGCGAGCTAAATCCTGAGGATCGATATGGATTACAAAGTGTTTCCTGGGATGAATAAGGGCCATGAAGAAATGGCGCAGGAAATTCGTTTTGCCGCGCTAGTGAAATGATACGAACCCGGTATGATCCGCCAGGGAAATGCGGGCGAAATGTCAGGGTAAAGTAGGGCGAAATTTACTATAGCTTTGTCTCGGGAAGGAATCTCCTGTCAAATAGAGATTTATATAACGCTTGAAATGTGAGGCAATAAAGATCATGCAAGCTCGGAGCTGAGATCCCAGAGTGATAGAAAGCTTAATCGAGTGTATAAAGAGCCTCAGGTTTGAACTCTTCAGTATAAAACCGTATAAGCTTGAATAATAAATAAAAAATGAACAGAGAATTCCATAAAATCACGCTAAAGCTCAAAACCACTCTTGCATCTTCAGGCCTTCTCCTCCCCGAGCTTTCGGTTCTGGTATCCGATTCCGAAGGAGACGTAATCTATACCCGCTTGAGAAATCGAGTAGTTGATGACAATATTCTTTCAAAACCATCGGTCCAGTCCCGACAGAAAATATGGATCAAGCTATTTGACCGCTATAAATTTGATACCGAAGATGACTTTTTTCTGCACTGGTGGAACCTGATCGCCGAGAGCGAGAGCTATGATTTAGCCCAGCTTGCGACTTTACGCTGGGCTCAGTTCGATTTGCTGCTCAGGTTTTTGTGGAATGAAATTTATCTTGTAAGAAACAAGATGGAGCTTCCTGTCCAATCTCAAGATATCATTGACTTTATTCGAAACATAAAAGGGGCTCATTCGGGTAAGAAGTTCTTTCTCGATCGCTCTGAAAATGTGCAGATACGCATTGCTCAGCATTTTTTGTTGCTATTGAGGGAATGTGGTGCAGCGAAGGGAAAAAGGAACAAAAATCTTGTGCCTCTTCCGGTGGGAAAGAATGCATCTCGATATGCAGTTCATCTTGCAAAACAAGAATTGCCGGGTTCTCATGAAATTTTAGGCCACTGGGCTTTGCGTTGGTGGGGAGGAAACTCTTCTAAGGCAGACGAAATTCTAAGACAGGCCCAATTATTTGACTAAATGCTTTCCGTTACACATTTCGAAGATGGGGTGATTCATGTCCAAAAGATCGCTTCAAGAATTGGTAAACGACACGGTCGAAGCTTGTCGAAACCCTTTTAATTCTGACTTCGATCCTTCGGCGGTTGCTGTATGCCCGCCCCATTGGATTCACCTTTTTGAGCAAAGGGTCATTGCAGAGCTTCAGCCCGAAAATTGGAAATGTGTTGTCGTTTCTGCAGAGTCATTAATGGTTCAATTCTGGAAGGATGCCGCGTCTAAAGGTGACAAGATCGAGGATCTTTCTCCACGAATGATGCGTCGTTTCATGGATTATGAGCAGCAAGAATTCCTCAGGCAGCTTTTTACCGCTATATTGAATGTGTTCGAAAACCATCCTGATATTAATACCTGCCTGGTATCGGGACTTTGGATATTTTACCCATCCATACATACTTCCACTATTCTTTCCGATTTAAAGAATCGTAATTTGAAGGGGCAGGTTATTTTCCTCTATCCGGGGATTGATCAAGACGGCATTTATCTGAGACTTTTGGGACTTGATGAGGGTTTTGGGTACAAAGCACGGAGGATATGAGATGGCCACAAAGCTGAAGGAAGTGCTCAAAAAGGATCTTGTCAAGGATAAGGTGGATCCGACCGTCAAAGTGGATGATGTCAAACGCCTGTATGGAGATTTACGGGACTTTGTTATGACGGAAGAAATAGCCATCGATGCCTTAAAATTGGTCCGGGCGATATCAGGCCAGCTCCAAGAGCTTCAAAGAGGCTCCGTTCCTCAGGCTGTTGTTGACGCGTGCTGGCTTTCAGGTTTTTTCGGCACAGGGAAAAGCCACCTGGCCAAGCTTATTGCCGCCTTGATTCACAATCCAGTACTCACGCATCAGGGAATTTCTTTGCCAGCCCTTGACCTATTTCATCAAACCCACGAGCCAGCTACTCAGACAGAAAAAGATCTGAAAGCTGAACTCACAAGGCTTTCCCGCTTGGCTAATGCCACACTGATAGCCTTCGAAATCACAGCAGCAAAAAAAGGCGTTCATGACTCCATATCGGCGATCTTCCTCAGGAAATTCTTTGAAGGCCTAGGATATGCTGCTAGCCTGTGGATTGCACGAATCGAAAGAGATCTTGAAGAACGCGGCCTTTACGACAAGTTTAAGAGCGCCGTTTCCAGCAAAGGAATGGGCAACTGGGAACAAGAGCGCCAGGCAACCCAGAGAGTCCCCGCCATATTTAGGCAGGTACTGCCTGAAGTAGATCCCACATATTACCGTAACGAGGACGATGTGGAGGCAGGGATTGAGAAGGCAGAAGATGAGGCCGAGGTCTCCCCTGAAGGGTTTGTAGAAGAAGTAAACAGATATCTTGAGCGCAAGGCTCAAGAAGAGGATGGGAGAATTCCACTCGCCTTCTTCGTAGTGGACGAAGTCGGACAATTCATTGCTGCCAATAGCGAGCGTATTGAAGAGATCCGAAGCATAGTGGAAAGAGGTGCCGTGGTTGGAAATGGCCGGATATTCTCCGTGATGACATCTCAGGAAGACCTGGCCGCTGCCATAGGAGGGGTGATCAAGGGCGATCAGATGAGCAAGCTTAATGCCCGTTTTGGCGTAAAGATAGATCTTAAGAGTCAGAATGTGTCCAAAATCGTTCGGGAAAGATTGCTTATCAAGAATCCAACAGGAGCCACCGAACTTTCTGGAGCTTTTGGCAATTGGAAAGGACCGATCAGTGAGCTTGAAAACTTACAGACAAGAGGCGTTACGTATCCCACAAGCGATCCCGCAACATTTGCCGCCAACTATCCCTTGCTGGCTTATCAGGTGCAGTTGTCACAGGATATACTTGCTACGTTACGAGGGCCTCGGTTGAGCGGCACAGAACGGAGCATGATCCAGATTGTTCAGGAGGCGGTAAGTGCAAGGTCTGAAGATGATCTTGGCATATTGATTCCATTTGATGCTGTATTTGATGCAAATGAAAGTGAACTTTCAAGCATCCACCATTTGGGAACTCATGGTGTCAAGGAGATTAACGATTCAGACGACCGTTTAGGGTGGACCGATACGGCTGACTTTGCTCAGCCATCCAGGATACTGAAGATTCTATACCTCATCCAGCGCCTGGAGGAAAAGGGATGGATACCTCAAACAGCGGATACAATAGCAAAACTGATGGCGGATCATGTGAATGTTGAACTTACCTCCCTCCGAAAGATAGTAATAAAGGGCCTGGAAAGTCTTGTTTCAGCCAGCATGGTCTCCTTTGATGGTGCGTCCT
>DAOWME010000267.1 GCA_030643245.1 Deltaproteobacteria bacterium | reverse complement strand
CTCACGATTTCAGCCGCTTGATATGTTGGTTTTAATAGCAGATATACCCACCCTTCAAATTCAATATTTCTTATCGAATACTTCAATTTTAGGGCATGGGATTTATGCATGGTTACTATATGAATACTGAAAAATGCAGGGATTCCAGATTTCTGCCACTGTACCTATCTTACTGTGAAGTCCGGTTATTATCCAGATCGTATTGTTCACAAACATATATGGACCACTTTCCCACAAAAAACCTATTTAATTGACTTAAGTCAAGGACTCTTTTTCCAATGTTATTTACAATCAGTACCACGTTGTGGTAGGAACAGGTAGTGCGCTATCTTCTTAGAGAATGTCGGGGGTTGGGAATGAAAGATAAAGATAAGACAAAGGAGCAACTGGTAAGAGAACTAGTAGAAATGCGGCAACGGGTTGCTGAACTGGAGAAGCCAGAAACCAGGCTTAATTGGACCGAGGAGCTAATGGAGCAGCACTCCGTTTGCCATGATTTAATTTTGGAATCCTTACCAAATGCCTTTTATGTCATCGATGCATCGGATTATACTATCAAAGTAGCAAATTCTGCTGCTAAGTTTGGTCAGTTATCAAAAGACGTGACCTGTTATGCTCTTACACATAAAAGCGATAGGCCATGTGGTTCGGCAGAACATCCCTGCCCGCTAGAGGAAATAAGGGAAACTAAACGGCCAGTGAGGGTAGAACATCTTCATTATGACAAAAACGGAAACCCTATAAACGTAGAAATCCATGCTTTCCCAGTTTTTGACAATGAGGGGAATGTCTCGCAAATAGTTGAGTATGTGCTGGACATCACGGAGCGCAGACAAGCAGAGGAGGCGCTAAAATGGGAACTGGCCGTGAATTCTGCTCTCTCAGAGTCCTATAAACCATTGGTCTCTCCATGGGCTTCAATTGAGGACATGACCAACACAATACTAGACAAGGCAAAAGGTCTGACAGGGAGTAAGCATGGCTACGTTTCTTCCGTCGACCCTAACACTGGTGATAATATTGGGCACACGCTTACTGAAATGTTCAAAGGCCAATGCAGAGTCTCAGAGGAGAATAAGGGGATTACCTTCCCTCGTGGAAAAGATGGGCTTTATTCCGGTCTCCATGGGCACTCTTTGAATACCTTAGAGGCTTTTTTCACTAACTCACCCGAAACTCATAAGGCAAAAAGGGGAATCCCTGAGGGACACATACCTATTAATCGCTTACTTTCTGTGCCGGTGATGTTAGGTAAGGAGTTGGTCGGCCAAATCGCTCTGGCCAACAAGGACACGGATTATACTGAAAGGGAACTAGAAGCGATTCGTCGATTGGCGCAGTTTTATGCATTAGCCATCCAGCGCAAGCGGGCCGAGGATGCAGTACAAAAAGCGCATGATGAGCTGGAAAGGCGCGTTGAGGAACGAACGGCAGAACTCCAGAAAAGCTATAGGGAGAGGGCCTTTATCCGAGAAACCTTTGGAGCTTACCTGAGCGGTGAGGTTGTCACAGAGATACTCGCATCCCCTGAAGGTGTAAAGCTGGGCGGAGAAATGAGGGAAATGACTGTTCTCGTATCTGATCTCTGCGGATTCACTTCGGCCACCGAAGGCATGGAGGCACCTCAAGTAGTAGAGCTAATCAACCGGTATTTGGAAAAGATGACCGACATTATCGTGAGCCATGAGGGAACCATTGACGAATTTACAGGCGATGGAATCCTCGTATTCTTCGGAGCTCCGCGTCTGCTCCCGGACCATACCAGGCGAGCTGTGCTCTGCGCCCTTGAGATGCAAGGGGCTATGAAGGAATTGAATAACGAGAACCTCAGTATGGGGTTACCCCGACTGGAAATGGGAATGGGTATCAACTGCGGGAAGCTGGTCGTGGGAAATATAGGTTCTGAGAAACGCAAGAAGTACGGAGCAGTGGGACGCCCTATCATCGTCGCATTCCGATTGGAAGAGAAGACTCGCCCTGGTGAGATAGTGATTAGTCAGGCAGTCAAGGAGAGGCTTGGCAATGAATTGCAGATAGGCTCGACTTGGTCAGACAATCTCAAAGGAATAGGTAACACAGCTATCTATCAGGTGATTGGAATGAAAGGAGAGTTAAGGCTGCCCATGCTTGAGAAAGAGTGTCAGTCTGAAAAACCTTTCCACTTTATGATCGAAGGCAAGTCTTCAAAGTTATAAACTAACTTGTTTGTTAAATTACCTGGTTTTGAGACAAAAGAGTTGGTATACAGAAAGGTATATAGCACTTAAATGTGTAAAAGAGGTCGATGATGGCCATTATTACTATCTCAAGAGGGTCATATACGAGAGGCAAAGAGATTGCAGAGAAGACCTCTCAAAAATTAGGCTATGCTTGCATCTCTCGAGAAGTCCTAATCAATGCCTCAAAAGATTTTAACGTCCCAGAGATAAAGCTCATTCATGCAATTGAGGATGCTCCCTCCTTTTTTGATCGCTTTTCCCATGGAAGAGAGAAATACATTGCTTACATTCGGGCTGCGCTATTAAAACAATTAAAAGAAGACAAAATAGTGTATCATGGCTTCGCATATCAGTTTTTTGTAAAAGATCTCCCGCAGGTGCTCAAGGTCCGAATTATTTCCGAGACTGAGGATCGTATAAAAATCGTAATGGCGCGCGATAAAATTCCGAGAAAAGAAGCTATGCTACTTGTGAAAAAGGTCGATGAGGAACGAAAAAAATGGGGTCTAAAACTCTATGGAATCGATCCAGGGGATCCCAGCCTATACGATTTGGTCTTACATATTAACAATATCACTGTAAAGGATGCTGTGGCTACTATTTGCCAGATCGCCAGATTAAAGCAATTCCAAACAACTCATGAATCCAAAAAGGCATTGGAAGATTTGGCTCTCGCCGCTGAGGTCGAAACCTTTCTGATAGATGTGAAACCAAGCGCCGAGGTCTATACTGAGGATGGATTCGTTTCTCTGAAAACGACATCCCTGCCAGGTCAAGAGTCTGATTTAGTGAAAAAGATCGGAGATATCATGAAAATGATCCCAGCGGTTAAAGGTATCGAAGTAGTGACCGAAAAGCACCCAAATGAAAGATAAGTGCTCATACATGCATCTTAAATGGAGATTCACATATCAAGCCGGAATGTTGAACCCGCTACAATATATTGCGCATGCACACTCCTGTCCAATCCAATTCATCGGTGTATATCTCTTGCCATAGAGTACACCCG
>DAOWME010000236.1 GCA_030643245.1 Deltaproteobacteria bacterium | reverse complement strand
CTACAGTCTTGCATAAGGCTGAATGTGTAATGGGATGAAAAGTCTCGTATGTCTATTTTAAAAGTTGGCCAGGTCCTTACGTATAAGAAGCAAACGAAGCAAGCAGCCGGCGCTTAACGCAATCCTGCTCAACTGCACAGGTCCAAAATTTTTCTCTTTGGTTTCGATAGCACCATGGGCAATTTCCTCAATATCGTTTCCAGCCATTACACACTGAATGGTGGAGAAAAATGGCTTTATAAAAATATGTTTCTGATTGTCTAAATTCGGGCGGATGCCTTCGTAAATGGAAACGGTGCTTCGTTTGAGTTCCAACACTCCCAAGGCTCTTCCCAGTTGACGAGATAGCGATAGTCCAGTTCATTTTTAAACAGAGCAATGTACCTGTTTTGGATTTCTCTTTCTTTTTTTGCCTATGTTATTCGTTTGTTATGTGCATAGTGTAGGATAAATCGGACAGGATATCAAGATAATTACCCCACACCTTCTCAAAGAGAGAGGGGAGGTAAAAGGGATGTCAAAGAGACGCGATTGGGACAAAGTTGGAGAGCTTGTATTAAAAATTATCTGACACCTGATCCCTGATACCTGTGAACCGTCATGTGTGGTGATCCAGGTGAGCCATTACTGGAAGCATTTTCAGCTTGACTCTTATGTAAATAAGATGCAAGATATTGCCCATCGCAGATTGGGAGAGACCAGTGTATACCTCGACCGACCCATTCTATGAAATGAGCCTTTGGGCCGGTTCTTCGCCCACGATAGTCTTATCCATTGTCAGTAAAGAAAGGATGCTCGGGTGCACTACAAAGAGCCAGAAGGCATACGTAAGGTTATGAGAAAATGTTTATGACATATTTAAAGCCGTTACAAGGTATGGAGGAGATCCAGCCAAAAGCCGATAGTTTTGCCTATTTCGAGGATTTTGTGTTTGAAGATCGGGCAAAGATGGCCTGAAGATGAGATGTACAAATGGGGAAGTTATTTCGGCCACGTCCCTTAGGAAGTGAAATTAAATAAGTTGGGCAGAATTTTGCTCAGATTTGGGTTGAATTTGTTCGATCTGAAAACGCAAAATTGGAACGGGTATTTGGGAGGTAGATAGGATAATGGCTGATTTAGACCGCCTTTTCCATCCCGAGTCGGTAGCTATAATTGGCATCCCAAGTGATCCGAATAAATGGGGTGGAGGTAACTGGATAGAAACCCTTTTAGAACTGGGCTTCGAAGGGAAAATTTACCCAGTAAGTCCCAATATGAGCGAATTCAAGGGGCTTAGAGTTTATCCAAGCATTGAAGATATACCTGACAGCATTGATCTCGTGGTTATTAGCGTCCCTGCCCGATTCACTCCTCAAGTCATGCAGGAGTGTGCCAGGAAAGGAGTCGGCTTTGTCCAATTGTACACTGCCGGTTTCAGTGAGATGGGAGGTAAAGGGTCGAGTCTAGAGACAGAGGTTGCTGAGATTGCTGTAAGAGGTGGGATCAGGGTTGTGGGACCGAATTGCATGGGGGTATACTGCCCAAGTGGCCGCTTCTCCTGGAGACTTGATTTCCCTCAAGAGAGTGGGGCTGTCGCCTTTCTTTCTCAGAGTGGTTTCAATGCCGTACAGGTCGCCACGCTGGGGGTGGCCCGCGAAGTTCGTTTCAGCAAGGTGATTAGCTATGGGAATGCGGCCGATCTGAACGAGACAGACTTTCTGGAATATTTCGCTGGAGACCCGGAGACCAGGGTAATCACGGCTTATATCGAGGGAGTCAAGGATGGTCAGCGATTCATTGCAGCTCTTCGAAGGACTGCTCAGTTCAAGCCTGTCATAGTGCTCAAAGGAGGAAGAAGCAAGGCTGGAGCCAGGGCAACTGCCTCCCATACCGCGGCCCTAGCTGGCACAAGAACAATATGGGAATCCGTGCTGCGGCAGGCAGGGGCCATTGAAGTAAGAAACTTTGAAGAATTGTTAGACGTAGCCTTGGCAATACTCTGCCTGTCGGCACCCGCAAGTGGCGGTGTTGCCCTGATTGGTACCGGAGGCGGACCGAGTGTCGTGGGCGCTGATGAATGTGAGGATGTTGGACTGACTGTTCCCCCTCTTCCTGAGCATATTGTGGAAGCCTTGCGCCAATTTGTCCCTCAAGAGGGTACCAGCGTACAGAATCCTTTCGAGTCACCGTTTGGATTCGGACAGTCCCGCCAACAATTGCAGGAGACCATGGCCCTAATTGCCTCTTGTCGTGAAATTGCTTCTCTAATTATACATCTCGAGATAGATACCCTTCTCCATTTCCGGGGAGAGAGAGAATTATCTACCATAACTGATGCTCTTATATCAGCTGCCCTTGATTGCCCTAAGCCTGTGATCGTAGTACTACGAACCAGCGGCTTACCGGAAGATTTGAGGGCCATCCTGGAACAACAGCAGGCGCTTGTGTCATGCGGCATCCCTGTTTATCCCACCATCCGCCGTGCTGCTATAGCTATCAGCAAGGTCCTCGAATACCAGCGTTCTAGACCTTGACTTCTCAATCGCACCATAAAGCCTGGGGGGTGAGAGTGGGAGAGACACAGAGGAGTTTGGCTTCTGGAACAAAGGCTCCCGACACATTCAGATTAGGCAACCACCCACTGATGACTTGCAGAGGAGCTCACTTTCGTCATCTTTGCTTAAAGTTAGAGGCTACCAACTTAAAGCTGGACATTTTCCCATAAGCGCTAGCTTAGGGACGGGGCCGAAATAACTTCCTCAAGTTGGCGCTCAGATTTAGGTTAGATTTGTTCGATCTGAAAATACAAAACCACAGGAATAGTTTTGCCTATTTCGAGGATTTTGTGTTTGAAGATCGGGCAAAGATGGCGTGAAGGTGAGATGCATAGATGGGGAAGTTATTTCGGCCACGTCCCTTAGTCGCAACGTCATTCCGGCGAAAGCCGGAATCCAGACTTTTAAGTTAAGCCCTTATGGGACACTTTCGGCCATTTTGGTTCTATGGCAATTTCACAATCAAGGAAAATCTAAGGAGTTGCTAACTGATTGAATTTACAGTCTGTCCCGCCTTACGTTGGTAGCCTTATGGACCGACAAGTATTCCTCGATGCTCAACAGCATCCTGAGAATCATGCCGCCTTGGTAGTTAGGGTGGCGGGTTATAGCGCATACTTTGTTGATTTGACAAAGGAAATACAGGACCAGATTATTGCCAGAACAGGGCATGAATTTTAGATGCGCCTGTAGCTCAACTATTGAGCCTGACAGCAAAAAAGAGAAAAGAAAACGATGTTGCCCGTGACTTACATTGATGCAAGAGATATTCCTGACGCATGGTTTCAGTGTGTGTATAAAATCTTGGAGAGTGGTTTCAGGTATGAGGTTCAACATGGTTCATTCATCGGGCAGACACGATTGGAGTTTGATTGGATTACTGTTCAAATCAGATACCCTTATTCTGAGCCTTATGATACGATGGTACCTGATATTCCGGCCCAGCTGGGGATTCCTAATCCAGTATCTCCAGGTTACGTCACAACCTACCTGCCCTATTTGATGACTGAGCATAAAGAGCCCACGGAAGATTATACTTATGGCTCAAGGATCTGGCCACAGGTTCCACATTTTATTGAATTGTTAAAGAAAACACCAAATACGAATCAAGCTGTCTTGCAGGTGGCAAAAGTAAGCGATCATGTGTTGCATGATCCCCCCTGCCTTCGACATATTGATATGAGGATTAAGGATGGGACATTGATATTCTATCCATACTTTCGCTCATGGGACTTGTGGGGAGGATTTCCTGCAAACCTTGCTGCTATTGCTGTCTTACAAAAGTATATGGCCGATGAGGTTGGTGTCGACAATGGACCGATCCTGGCATCAAGCAAGGGGCTTCATATCTATGGATATGTTGAAGAACTTGCAAAAATAAGGTGTTACAGCGATACGGCGTAACTTCTCGAAAAGTCGGGGTATGAGCCGCACAGCGAGGCATAAATGGGTTTTTGAGAACATTACTTTCTTGGGCATCCTTCATATATCGGTTTACACTTTTGAAATTATGGCGGCTTCAACGATGGTCAAATTTTAACCCGTGCAGAACTCGCATCTAAGTGAGCATAAAGAAAGAACAGTCTAAAACTATTAAATTTAACATATAGGTTTTGGAACTACAAACATTCTAAAAAAGGGGCTTTCCCCCTGTTCT
>DAOWME010000276.1 GCA_030643245.1 Deltaproteobacteria bacterium | reverse complement strand
GGCCAACTTTTAAAATAGACATACGAGACTTTTCATCCCATTACACATTCAGCCTTATGCAAGACTGTAGTTCATAAGAAGCAAACGAAGCAAGTAGGCGGCAAGCGGTAAACTTGACCAACTGCACAGCTTGCAATTTTTTCGCTACCATGGATATGGCGTCTAATTATTAAAACAAAAAGGGGAGATAAATATGGCAAAATATTTTGAGGACTATAGTGTAGGGTATAAACTTGTCACCCAGGGGAGAACAGTAACCGAAGCAGACATCTCTATTGCCATGGGTATTGGCAGATATATCGACCCTTTTATGATAGACGAGGAATACGCTAAAACAACGGTGTTTAAAGGTAGAGTAGCACCAGGGCGATTTATAATATTCATGCTGGGTGGATTAGTAGCATTATCAGGCATGTTTGATATGGAAACCGCAATTGCCAATATGGGTTTCAATAATGTAAGGTTTAAGGTCCCTCTTAGAGCCGGAGATACCATAAAGGTAGAGATGGAGATTACCGAGAAGAAAGAGACCTCAAAGGCGGATAGAGGGTTGGTTATCCATACAGAGACGTGCATAAACCAGCGGGGAGAAGCAGTCGCCGAAATGGAAGTGGTCCACCTGGTAAAGCGGAAGCCATCTGATTAATAAAGAACTACTGAGAAACTTTCTCACCAAAGGTCTAGGAAAAGGGGTCTCCCGGTCTTCGCTCTCTTTTGCTATTTTTCTCTTGAGTTTATAGCGATTTTATGTAACATAGGGAAACGATTATGAAACAGGTTGTTTACGCATTCATAGTGTTCGGCGCTGGAAAATAGAGCACAGAGATTGCGGAAAAGTGCCGTTTCTGGATGGAAACCAGATAAATCCTATTGAGACCCAAGTTTACATCTGAAACAATGAATGCAAATCTGCTGGTAATGATTGTGAGCGGAATCTTCGTGGGGATCGGAGCCTCATTTTCCGGGTTAGGCGGCGGGTTTCTCATCGTCCCGCTGATGCTTTTTCTGGGGTACTCCGCACAGAAGTCTGTGGGCACATCCTTTCTTGCCATCTTGATCATCTCCTTTTCTTCCCTTTTAGCACACAATAAATTGGCCAATGTAGATTATAAAGTAGGCGCTTTGCTTGGTGCAGGCGGCATTATCGGCGCACAAATCGGGGCGCGTCTTGTGGAGAATGTGTCGACCGGCAGTTTCAAGAAGATCTTTGCCTTGGTACTCTTCGGTCTAGGTGCATACATGTTCTTCAAGGAGTAGAAGCCGTTTGTGGAGAGGTTCTGCGAAATGTCAACATTTTTTAGGTAGAGGAGGTAAAAAAGATGAAACTTGGAAGTCCTATGTTCGAACAGGAGGGGAAGATCCCCTCAAAATACACTTGTGACGGGGAAAATATCTCGCCGCCATTGACAATATCCGATGTGCCTACAGAGGCAAAAACCCTGGCGCTGATCATGGATGATCCGGATGTCCCAAAGAACCTGCGAGAGGATGGCATGTGGGATCACTGGGTTGTCTTCAACATCCCAGTCAGTCTATGTGATATCAAAGAGGGGGAGGAACCTGAAGGCACCCATGGTGTTGGGAGTGGAGGGAATCTCGATTACTTTGGCCCCTGTCCGCCTGATCGGGAACACCGCTATTTCTTTAAACTTTACGCTTTAGATACGGAGTTGGATTTACAGGAAAAAGCAACAAAGCAACAGGTGGAAGAAGCGATGGAGGGTCACATTATTGCAAATGCGGAATTGATGGGACGGTATGAACGAAGCTAGGACGAATGCATAGGAGCATCGCTCAATAGGAGAGAGGTGAATCCATAGGAAGAGGGATCCGGAGATGAGTTTCTACTCTCCGGTTCTCACATATACAGACGAGACTTGTCATTCCATTTCACATACAGCCTTATGCCAGAATGTAGTTCATAACAAGCAAACGAAACAAGCATCCGGCGAGCAGTAACCCTGCCCAACTGCACAGGTCGAGGCTTTTTTGGGGCTAGGTTTTTTTGGACTTGACCATAGTGGTTCCCACCTTCCCGGTTTCAAACTCCTGCCTCATACCTCCCGATGGTATCTGCTCTGAAATCACTACCATTGTCCCCCTCGCCTTCCACTCAGCCTTGCCGCTCTCGATGGCCGGCCATGCGATCGCTGTCAGGGAAGGGATCTTCAGGATAGTCATCACCACATCAAACTTTTTTGTTCCTCGGGCGGCAACATTGATCCACACCTCTGCTGTTTCGGATTGAGGAGGAAAAAAGATGATTGTCTCCTCAGAAAGACCGAAGGATACACTGCCCACTACTACGTCAAATTCATTGGGGTTCGTCACCTCAAAAGTGACCGTAAGATCGGCCTTGGGAACCAGGGCAAAGAGAACATCCGCAGGCACTTCCAGGGGCTCCACCTTCGTTCCCTCTCCTCGTCCCATAAGCTGAAGCCACCCGCTTTTTGATTCGGTCTGCACCAGTTTCCTGGCCATCAGTAACTTGTCACTGAGGATCTTCTCAGCCCCAAGCCTTACAGCCACATTCTTTAATTTAACCTTTAGTTCCTTGAGTTCAACCTTTACCCCCGGTTCCTTTGCACAACCCACAAGAAGGATCAAAGCCAATGTTCCTAGTAGTAGTCTTTTCTTCATCTTTCATGCACTCCTTCTTCCACATAAACGCTAAGGGACGAGGCTGAAATAACTTCCCCATTTGTGCATCTCATCTTCAGGCCATC
>DAOWME010000054.1 GCA_030643245.1 Deltaproteobacteria bacterium | reverse complement strand
TCCTCAGGTTTCCGCCTGCGACGTACGATCATGTACGCCTCGGCGCAAACCGTCGTGCGGCCTTGCTCAGAGAAAAAATTGCTCATTTCTGAATTGGGAACCAACTCGTGCCCTTTTCTCAAGAAGTCCATTTATGGATGGACACTAACTATCTCGGAATTCTTTGATCGAATATTTAATAATTAAGATACTCCCCTATACTCCCAAAAATCGCGTAGCGATTTTTGGGTCGGATGGATTTGCCTCGTTAGGTTTTGTTTTCAAACGCAACTTTTTCTGGCCTCGTATTGTTTTTCCGAACAACTACGGTTCCAGCTAACTTGTCATGCCAACCTTGTTTTCGCTTGTCAAATGCCACCCAAATAATACCAAGCCCTAAAGGCAACCCAGCTATAAAAAATGCCAGATATCTACCGATGAACTGCCCTGTGCTTGGCTGTCTGCCTGATTGTGCATCGACAATTTTTGAAGAAATGGTCATTTTGCCAGGCGTTGCAGATTTATAAATCCAGAACGTTATTACTGCAATTGCTGGCAGCACCCAAGAAACCAGAAAGTCCATTGGCCCATGGATGAAATCCTCTGATTCCAAATATTCGGCTCCATAAATCGAAAGAAGTATAGGCATCGTAATTAGCAAAAGAAGAACAATATCTATAATCGACGCCCAAACACGAATCCAAAATCCCGCATACTCTAATTCATCATTTTCGTGCATTTCTTTACTCCTTAGAGTATAGAGAGGGTCAGATCTCAACAATCAACATTTAGGTTAAACCTATTGTCAAATGTTGAGATCTGACCCCCATATCTCCGACCTCCGTATCTCCTTGACCGTCCCATATTCTGGTATCTGTCTTTAAGGGACCGGGCTGAAATAAACGCACGCTGCCCAATATTTTCAGTTAATGGAAGGACAATAAATCCGAATGTTGTTAAAAAATTTTTTACATGTTTATGCTGTTTTTTATCCTTAGGGCACTGCAGAAGCTCCATGTAAGTTTGAACGGAAAGTTACCGTTCCTCTGACCTTTCCATAAGTCTTGCGGCCTTTTCGTTACCTCTCTGTGCCCAGATGAATATGTCTGTATTAAATATCATCGTACCTGGATTTTCGTAAATCGTTTACTTCGTCTAATACTGATTTCTTGGAGCCTTGTGATGACATTCAAAAGAAAGGATGATCAATCATACTCATACGCTGCTTCTGGGCTACTGGAACTAAGACCCCTTTAACTTTACCGCGGTATAGGACTGTCACTTTTTTATTCCTGTCAAGTGCTTTAAGGACATCATTCATTTTGTATCTTAAATCGACCACTGTAGCTTTCATTGAGCTATCTCCTTTTTAAATATATACAACAACTATACATTTAAAAGACGGGGATTTCAAGAATATTTATTTATCTTTGGCTCTATATGTATTCCAGGCTGGTGACTGTTTTTGACTTACCCTAAGGCTTTGCCACAAGAGGCAGGTAACATAAAGTGCCAATAATACAATAGGTTACATGTCGGCATATCAACTGATTGCAAAGGCTAAATGTGGATATTGATGTACCAATCTGGAATCCATATAGAGCCTTCCTGATTAGAACTGAACCTGTGAACGTTTACATTATTTCTTTGTTAAGAAAGACAAATTTTCTTGATCTTTCCTCCTTAGTTGCCGTATACTCCATTATTATTAAATGTGAGGGATGAGGCTCACTATCATCGAATACAGCTCAGTTTACGGAGGTTCACATGGATTATTTTTTGGAAGAAGGACCGAAAAACCCCATTAAGATTCAAGACAATACATTCAGAGACGGTCATCAGTCTTTGCTTGCCACCAGGATGAGCACAGAGGATATGCTCCCCATTGCGGAGAAGATGGACAGTGTTGGATTCTGGGCCATGGAAGTATGGGGAGGCGCAACATTCGACACTATGCATCGCTTCTTGGGGGAAGACCCCTTTGAACGGGTAAGAACTCTGAAAAAGTATATCAAAAAGACCCCCCTTTCAATGCTGTTGAGAGGCCAGAATTTGGTAGGGTATCGTAACTATGCGGATGATGTGGCGAGATTATTCGTTGATAAGACATGTGAGGCTGGTGTGGACATCTTTCGTGTATTTGATGCACTGAACGATTTTCGCAATTTAAAAACAGTTGTGGATAGGATAAAGGCCAATGGTAAACACTTTCAGGGCACCATCTGTTACACGCTGACCGAAAGACGTATGGGTGGAGAAGTATTCAACCTGGAGTATTATCTCAGCAAGGCAAAGGAGCTCCAGGACATGGGCGCGGATACCCTCTGTATCAAAGATATGGCCGGCATCATGGCCCCTTTTGATATTGCCAAGTTAGTCACGGAACTGAAAAAGGTAATCACCATCCCCCTTCATCTCCATACCCACTATACAAGCGGCATGGCCTCTATGATCTACCTGGAGGCCATTAAGATGGGGGTGGACATTGTGGATACCTGTCTTGCCCCATTTGCCCTTCGGACCTCCCAGCCCGCTGTTGAACCAATCGTGGCGACTTTATACGGTACTGTAAGAGATCCAGGATTTGATCTCAATCTTCTACTGGACCTGGGTGACTATCTTGAAACGATTGCTCCCAAATATCGTGACTATCTCTCCAGACACAGGATGTCAGTCATAGATACCAGTGTGCTGGTTCATCAAGTGCCTGGCGGCATGATCTCCAATCTTGTCCGTCAGCTCAAAGATGCCAAAGCGCTGGATAGATTGCCTGAGGTATATGATGAGGTTGCAATTACGAGAAAGGAATTTGGGACGCCTCCTCTTGTTACACCAACAAGTCAGATTATTGGTGTTCAGTCTGTGTTGAACGTCCTGTTCGGAAGATATAAGATCGTTACCAATGAGATAAAGGCCCTGGCTTACGGCCTCTATGGAAAGACACCCGAACCGATAGATCCCGAGGTGCAAAAGAAAGTGCTGAAAGGCTACAAACTGGGAGAGACCCCTGTAACGGGCCGCGCTGCAGATTACCTGGAACCCGAACTTGAAGCAGCCAGGACAAAGGTGGGAGACCTGGCCAGGGACGATTATGATCTTCTCATCTGTGCCCTCTATCCAACTACGGGAAAACAGTTTCTTAAATGGAAGTATGGCCTGGAAGAACGTCCTCCTGAGGTAACCCCCAAGACCCTGGAAGATGTCAAGAAGGAAGATGAGGCAATAGCCGAGGCCGTTAAGCGGCTAAGCTGATAAGCCATTGAGCTGTATGTGATCACAGGGTGCAGTTATCAGTAGGCAGAGAAAACACGGTAGTGTCCCTTTATAGCTGAGATAAATGTTTTTAGAGGGTTCTGTGGTCTGATTTTTTCGAGGTTATTTCAAAGCCGGCCCCTCTGGGGTCGGATTTTTATTTTGCCACCCCAGGTTTCAAGTCTTGCGTTTCTCGCTCCTGAAACCTGACACCTGGAAGGAGGGCGCCGGGCCGACAAACCCGCACCCGGAAGACAAACGAAAACGGCCGCCCCATTGAAGCAGGAAAACCGATTGATAAGGGCTTCCTATTTGGTGGCGGGTAGTATAGGGTAAATGCACTCCCGTGTCAAATGGGAAGTAATTTACACTTTACTTGTATCGCTCCAGGTTTTAGGCCTCGTGTTTCTCTTTCCTGACACCTGACACCAAAAAGCCATGTGAGAGTCAATTTTCATCAGCCCGGAATTTGTCTATCGGCACCCGCATATCCCTTCTGCCTTTCTTTCATCAATATCCCACAACTTCTGATGAATGTCTCAAAAAGCCTCCGCAATTCCCTTTGTCTTTGGTAAAGGAACTCGGGGTGCCACTGGACCCCCAGGACAAACCTGTGATCAACACTCTCTATCCCCTCAATAATCCCGTCCTGTGCCTTTGCATTGATGACAAACCCCTTGCCCACTTCCTTTACGGACTGATGATGGGTACTGTTAACGTTCATAATTTCACACCCCAGAATGGAATGAAGCTTTGTGCCGGGCGTAATCATTACAGGATGGTATGGTTCCGTTTTGGGGGTCTTCTGCTCGTGGCTCGACACCCCCGCGACCTGGCTCTCTATATCTTGGTAGAGGCTCCCTCCACTTGCCACGGTTATCAACTGTTCTCCGCCACAGATGCCCAAAAGGGGCATATCCGACTTCAATGCGATCTTTGTGACCGCTATTTCGAACCGCGTCCTCTCTTCGTTGAGCTCTCCTATCTTGTCTACAGGCCTTTCTCCATAGAAAGCCGGGTTTATATCAAAACATCCGCCTGTTATGAGAATGCCGTCAATCCTTCCAACAAGTTCTTTAAATGCCTTCCTGCCGGAGCTGTAAGGCAGCACCAAGGGTATCCCCCCTGCCTCCTCAACAGCCCGGATATAGTTCACACCGATAAAATATGCCGGACCCCTGAATGTGTCTTCGCTTTTATGAAAATCCGAGGTAATACCGATAAGGGGTTGCATGTGATTATCCCTTTCTCAACACCCTGCCGCTCCTGCGCCCAGTGTGTTGACCCTTCACTACGGTTAGAGCTCCATTGACTATCACGTACGCAATCCCTTCCGGATATTGAACAGGTTCGGAAAAGGTGGCCTTATCGCGTATCGTATGTGGATTGAAAATCACAAGATCCGCGTAAAATCCTTCTCTTAACTCGCCCCTCTCTCGGATACCGAGCTTTGCGCACGGATCTGACGTCATCTTCTTTACTGCTGTGGGCAGGTCCATGACCCCTTTCTCCCTCACATATCTACCCAGCACCCGGGGGAACGTGCCGAATGCCCGGGGATGGGGTTTGCCCTCTGCCAAAGGGCCATGGTCGGAACGGCAAGCAGCATCCGACCCTACCATCGTATACTCCTTTCTATAAATCTTTGTCAGGTTTTCCTCGGACATAGTGAAAAAGTTTGCTGATACATTTGTACCTTCTTCTACCAGGATATCGAGGGCAAAATCGAACGGGGATTTCCCGGCCTTACTTCCCGCCTCGGCAATACTAATACCCTCATATACTCTGTTCTTCTCCGATGTAACCATAGATATGAATATCGTCTCCCAGTAACCCGGTTCAGGGTGTTTCCCTGATATTTCGTCCCTTATCTTTTCCCTGGTGGCCGCGTCCTTCAACCTGTTGACCCGAGCCTCTTTATCCCCCGCTGTAGCCCAGTCCGGAAGTATCGTTTGAAGCCCTGTATTCGATGCAATGTACGGGTACCGATCACAGGTCACGTCCATCCCTTCCTCTATGGCGTTCTCTATCACCCGGAACATCCTCTCCAGCTTGCTCCAATTCCGTTCCCTCGAGGTCTTCAAATGGGATATCTGAAGGGGTATATCTGCCTCTCTCGCTATCTCGATCACCTCATGGATCGCTTCCACTACCAGGTCGGCCTCGCTTCGCATGTGGGTTGTAAAGACGCCCCCGAATCTTTTGACCACCTTATTTAGGGCGACCATCTCCCCCTTTTTGGAGAAACACGCCGGAGGATAGATAAGCCCCGTTGACAGGCCGAACGCGCCTCCGTTCATGCCATCCTCAACAGTGTCGCACATATATTTCAGTTCCTCCTCACTAGGTTCCCTGTTGTCTCTACCCATTACCGATGCGCGGATCGTATTATGCCCTACAAGGAGAGCAAGATTGATCGATATGCCGGTCCTTTCCAGTAAATTATTGTATTCCTCAATCGTATTCCAGTTCAGATCAAGGGAGAACTGCTTACTATATTCGTTCCTCCTTTCACCGGCCTTTTTTCCAAAGATCGGGGCCGCTGAATAACCACAGTTGCCCGCTACCTCTGTTGTTACGCCTTGGCAAACCTTGCTCTCCGCATGGGGGTCTACCAGTATAAAATAATCGGAATGACCATGTATATCCACAAACCCGGGGCACACAACCATGCCTGCAGCATCAATAAACCTCTTTCCTGAAAGAGCTGCTTCAGTTTCTATTTTTACAATCCTGTCGCCCTTTATTCCGATATTGCCAGCGTAAGGTGAAGAACCTGATCCATCTATTATCCTGCCATCCGAAATCACTATGTCGAACATATGAGATCTCCCCAAAAAGAAAAGCCCTTCAGTATCGGACTGAAGGGCATCGAACCATCTATTATTGGTGGGCGATACTGGGTTTGAACCAGTGACTTCTACCGTGTGAAGGTAGCACTCTCCCGCTGAGTTAATCGCCCATGCCAGTCTCCCTTGTTCAACTAAATATGACACAAATGACCATGCTCTGTCAAACAAAAAATTGTGACCTGTGCGGTTAGCGCTTAGCTCCTGGCTATTAGCTTTCAGCTTATACCTCCTACTTGAACAAAACTTGGCATACCCGTCAATCCCTTGACGCCCGCCTACATTCCACAAGTCTCTTCTTCCCACTTCTTCCTTCGTATTTTTAGCATCAATAGTGACTAAGGGACGTGGCCGAACTCTGCTTTTATATCCTGGAAAATCCTTCAAAATAGCCCTATCCTGCAGACAAATTACTTCAACATTAAGATTTTTATGGATTTCTGGAATGTTTCAGTCAGATAGATTTCATGGCTCACCCCAAACTTCCTCCCAGGGCTTGATTTTGCCTAACTTTACATCATCTAATCCTTTTCTGACTAGTCTTCTGAATTCTTCTGACTGAGAAAGTATTCTCGTTTCCTTGTGGTCTTCAACTTCATCTAGAATAGCAAGGATTTTTTTGAAACGCTCTTCAGAAATAATAACAGCAGTGGGGTTACCTTTCTCGTCGATTATATGTTGTTCATTAACCGAAGTGCCTATCAGACAATTCCCCTTTCAACATAAACTCAACCTGGATCAAAAAAGCTTTTTTTAGCAAGTCATTGGGTTTTTTCCGATCATCCTGCCCCTTGAAGGATGTCCTTCGATTTTAAAAATATTCGACCTGTGCAGTTACTCAACTCTGGCGTCTTGAAGTGTCACTGGTGAATAAGTGAACAGCATTGCGTTAAGCGCCGGCTGCTTGTTTTGTTTGCTTGTTAAACGTAATGACTTGACCGACATACAAATATACGAACGAGACTTATCATCCTATTACACATACAGCCGGATGCCAGACTGTAGTTCATAACAAGCAAACGAAATAAGTAGCCGGCAAGCGGCACACCTGACCAACTTCACAGGTCGAAAATATTCGCAAAGAAATAAAAAAGCAAGAAGAATTGCAGCATTGATGCATTAACCTGCTGGAATTGAGGCTGTGCTTGATTTTTTTGGTTCTAACCCCACCATCGGAGAGGAATCTTAGGAGGATTCCATTTTAACGTTTGACAATGTAGTGGGACTTTGATACAAGTAAACAAAAAAATATCCTGGTATTCTTGACAGGTTAACCCTATTCATCCCGTTACCCTCCCATTTTCGGTCCTTGATCTACGAGTTGAGTGTTTTGACGCGTTAATTTGTAACCTTCAGCTTACTTCAGACCTCGTAAAAACTATTTTCTTATTGACTGCAACCTCTTTGTAATTGGTGTTTTGCTCATAAATTGGACACTAGCTCGGTCTGGGTTCAAAGGTTCAGGGTTCCCGGTTCAAGGTTAATCGTTTCTCGCCTTTTTTCTTTATCATTGATTCCATTGAGGTAATACAATGGGGGCATCAACCTTTGAACCCTGAACCATTGAACCAACTCCTTGTTTAGAAATAGAGCTTTTTGTCCAAAATATTACTCCATAATCTGTTATAATTTACGAGGTCTGTACTTCTGTAATCCTGTCAATTATTTGCTCTCTATAGAGCTGTTACTATTGGTTTTTAGAGATTAAATCGGCCTCGTCCCTTACGCAAAACGCTGGTGAAGGTATCTGATGCGTATCAGGTTGAGACATGAAAGAGGGTTTACCTTTATCAAGTTGCTGGTTGTTGTGGCGCTTTTGGGAGTGACGGCGTCTATTGCTATCCCGAGTATAATAAGCTGGGTGCCTACCATCAGAGTGAATTCGGCCGCCAGGCGCCTCGTTTCCGATATGCAGTTGGCCCGAACTCAGGCTGTCTCAGAGAGAAACAGATATGTGATCACATTCGATGTTGTCAATGGTCAGTATACGATTCATGATGATAATGATAACGACGGCAACCTTGATGAAACCGGATCTCTTGCTACGAGTGGCGATGAGTCTGCAGAAGGTCCCACCAGTCTTCCAAATGGGATAAGGTTTGGGTATGTGGCCGGTGAGACCGGGACGAGCGGAGGCGCGATTCCGAATGTCATAACGTTTACCGGTTTAAACGAGACCTTCAACCCGAATGGCGCAGCAACTAAGAATGGGAGCATCTATCTGATCCCGGCTCAAGACGTGACAAGTGGGAGAAAGCACAGGCAAAGGGCCATTACCGTGATCCAGACAGGCAGGATTAAAATCTGGAAGTACCATAAGGGCGGCAGCACACCGTGGAAGTAATCTTCATCCTTGTTGGTTACTCGTTGTAAGGTATTGTTTCAACAATTGGTTACCACACATGAGGTATTGGACGGTGATTAAATGCGGGCCATCAAGCAATATGGGTTTTACCCTCCTTGAGGTCTTGATAGCCTTGGTAATCCTCTCCATAGGCCTGCTTGCCGTGGCGCATATGTCAATATATACAATAAGGAGCAATGCTCTTGGCAATAAAATCACTAAAGCGGCAGTGCTTGCTGAGGGTAAATTAGAGGATTTGAACAACGTTTATCGTATCGATCCCACGAACACGATGTTGACTGACGATGGAGACAAAAGCGATATTGGAGTGGATGTACATTCGAATACTGTTCTCTTTACGAACCCGGATCATTCTGATTCCTGTAACTGCAATTGTTCTGTGAGTATTGGACAGATCCCGCAAAGGGTATGGAATGTGGCAGATGATACCCCGGCCCCCGGAATTAAGACCGTGACTGTAATTGTCGGTTGGAAGGACTCAATAGATCATTTTGTTGTCTTGTCCACTGCAATGAGGAGGTGACATTGTTTCATTATCTATGGAAACCCATGCATCTTCCATTTCTCGGTTTACATTTTCTAAGGATGCGGGTCCCAAGAAACAGATTCTTAGTTTGTGAAAATTGTCCCTCACATGGCTTTTCGGTGTCAGGTGTCAGGAGAGGGAAACACAAGATCCAAAACCTGAACACTGAAACCTGACACCCGACACCTGGAATGACAAGAATAAGGTGTAAACTACTTTTGTAAATATATGAAGGATGCCGAAATCTTTAGCAGAAGCGCTCGGAAGATGATTTATGTGAGCAAAGACATCCATGGCTTCACACTGACAGAGATTATGGTAGCCCTTGCCGTAGCAGGTATCCTTTTGGCGTCAATATACAACCTGTATATTTCTCAAAGCAAGACGTATACGGTGCAGGAAGAGATTTCGGACATGCAGCAGAATGCCAGGGTAGCCATGGACATTCTGTCAAGACACATCCGTATGGCAGGGTTTGGCCAACCCACCTGGACAACGATAAACGGCGCTTCGGGCATCGCATATAAGGGTATACAGATTATAGACGGAGGCACAGGAAACCCGGACACCCTCGAAATCGTGGGGTGTATCGATCCTCCACAGGGTAAATTGTCAACAGCAGCCCCCCCAGGCAGTACTGCGGTCACCCTCCAATCATCCTATGAGGCAAGCAGGTTCAATGCAACGACAAAAAGCGATGTCTTTATCGGCGAACTGGAAAATGCCAAGGTAACCGCTGTTTCAGGGGCTGTTTTAACTATTGATAGGGACCCAGCTAAGACTGGAAATCAGGGGTTTGTAAATGCGTATCCGGCAGGAACCAATGTCTACAGGGTAAAAAGGGTTACATATAGTATTCGGAACACATCACTAAGGAGAAACGAGAACACAGGTAGCGGCGCTCAACAGATTGCGGTAAATATCGAGGATTTACAGGCAGGGTTCACCAGACCCAGGGTGAATCTATCCATAACCGCCAGGACGAGGGGCAAGGACCATGATTACAGAGGTGATGGCTACCACCGGATAACCCTGAGCTCTGATATAATAGCAAGAAACTTGGAGTAAGGGTAGCAGTGAGCAGACTACCCTAATGGAGAGAATCGCTGCGATGTTGAAGAACAAGAAAGGGATGGCCTTGGTCATATCTCTCTTTTTTTTGACGGTACTGTCGATCCTGGGTGCTGCAGGAATCACCACATCTATTTTAGATATAAAGATTGCAAGCAACAGCCTTTCCAACACGGAGGCCCTCTATATCGCCGAAGCCGGGTTAGCTCAAGCCGAGGCGGAGCTTATCAACGATCTGGATAAAGACCCGGATAAAAGTTTCGCCAACTCTGATTTTCATGCGTTATTGGGGCTCATGTCCCTGTCACCGAGTTCAACTGCATTTTACACTGTATTTAGCGACGTTCCATTCGCCGGAGGTACCTATACGGTGGAGTTCAAGAACTACAGCGCTGGGGCTGGTTATGACCCCACAACGGTTCTGGTCAGGTGTACTGCAGAAGGGCGCAATTTATCGAGTGTCCAACTTGAAAGCTACCTTTACGCTGAAAATATCTCACCGTGGAATAATGCGGTGTTTGCCGGCGGCGGCGGCAGAGCGCCCGTTGCAGGGAACATTGATCTGGCCGGGTCTGTTCACTTGCTGGGTAGCGGTCTTGCTTCCACAAAAATTGTTTTTAATAACCGGAGTGGAAAGTGCATGAACAGTAACACCGGTATGGACCCAACCCTTGCGAACGCTATTGACGGGGGCGCCACAACTGATCTAAAGGGAAAATTCAGAGTGAGGAACGGGCGGGTTGACATGAGGGTAGGAACTGCAACCCTGGGTTTGGGGACAAGTCCGTTTAGGGGGATTTACGTAACAACCGGAAGAGATTCCAGTGGTAACGGTGTCAATGACGACATACTGGGCGGGGATAATGACGGCGCCGATCAGAACATCTTTGCGAGAAAAGGGGCCAGTTCTGCGGAGGCGTATGACTTGGGAGATGTTCATACAGCCATACCTCTAATCGATACAACCTATATGAACGACAACTCTATAGACCTGACGGGTACAACCGACAACAAGGGGCTGGTAGCGGGCGCACTCATATTGAATCGTAACACTTCAGAGGACATATATGATATAAGCCAGAGTGGCACCTCTCCCTCCGGTACTGGTTGCTCCATAGTTTTTGATGGGAGCACCAACCTCCTTCTTACAGTTACAGGCATAGTCAAGGTGAAGTCTTTGACCATAAGCAATGATATAAAATATAGAACACCCCCCGGAGGCGGCACCATATATGTGAAAGGCGCTACCCTGGTAAATGGTGATGTCCTGCCTGCCGCACCAGGATCTTACCCGACAAGCAATGTTCTCGGCGTGGTTGGCGCAGGGGATCTTACGTTGGGTAGCACCGTGCGTCAGTTGTTATTGACGGGTGCATATTACAGCGCCGGAACGGTCAGAAGCACTAAAAAAATGGAACTGGCCGGGACTATCGTGTGTCAGAATCTCAAAATAAAAAGGAAGGTGCCAAAGATATGGCAGGTTCCATCATTGGATACCAACCTCCCCCCGGGGATGCCCGGTTCAACTCCGGTTTGGGTTTTTACTGAGAAGACATGGAGGGAGATAACCTACGAATAGCCCCCCTCACCCCCGAAACAAGTAGCCGGCAATCGGTAAACCTGACCAACTGCACAGGTCGATAACTTTTGGTTAAGCGAATTACTAAGGGACGTCACCGAAATAACTTCCTCAAGTTGGCGCTCAGATTTAGGTCAGATTTGTTCGATCTGAAAATACAAAACCACAGGAATAGTTTTGCCTATTTCGAGGATTTTGTGTTTGAAGATCGGGCAAAGATGGCCTGAAGATGAGATGTACAAATGGGTAAGTTATCTCGGCCACGTCCCTTAACATTCGCTTCACCTCATTGACCTGTGCATGAAGTTCTCTATATGATTCATCCTGGATGTACCTGAGATCACACGCGAGAAGCAGTTGGTATTCCGCCTCGCTTGTTCCTCGTTCCCACGCTCTGCGTGGGAACGCATACATGACCATGCGGACAGTATACCGTGTTTGATTTTTGCTGACAGTTGTGTTATTTACAGCTAACTATTGATATATAATGGATATATTTATTCCTACGCTCTGCTTGGGAACAAGATCAAAAATACAACCCTACACCATATGAACCAAACATGAAAAAACGATTAAAACAACTCTTCATTAGTACCGGAATCCTTATCGGAATCCTTGTTTTTTTGTCTCTGGGGGCAATCTTTTACCTCAAAACGAATCATGCCCTGCGCCTCATTCAAGGTAAGGTAAATGATCTGATCCCGGGCGCCATATTATGTGAAAGACATCGATTTTCTTTGCTAAAGGGTGAGTTTGAATTGACACGAGTCTCACTTAGAGACCCGTCTGGTGACAGCCTTGCAGGTCTTGATCGTCTCTTTATTGATCTTTCCTGGACAACACTTTTAAAGGGAGATCTCACTGTGGCAACCTTGATTCTGGAAGGACCATGGGCCGATGTTAAGATAGACAAAAAAGGAAAGATAAACCTGATGCGTGCATTCCCTCCTTCGGAGGCTAAAGAGGAGGGGCCGGAGGTGGGAAAGAGCGGAGGAATACCGATCAATATTGTTCTCAAGTCCATGAAGCTTATGCGAGGTTCTATTCGTTATGAGGTGGTTGCCGATGATCTCAAGGCTGTTGTGCAAGATATTGAACTCACTGCAAATGGTAATCTTTTAAAACGGTATGGAAGTTTGAACCTCATGATAGGAGATGGTCGCTTAGACAGTCCGAAAATCCGAACTGAACTTGACGGATTCAGACTGGAAGCAACCCTCAATGAGGACCGGGTCGATCCCGTCGTTCTCCAGGTGAGCACTCCCTCAACTGAACTTACACTCTCCGGTAATATAGGCGATATCTTCGATTCTCCCCTTCCAGACCTTGACCTCAACATTGCCCTCTCCCTTCCTGAAGTACGAAAAGCCCTTTTTCTGGAGCCGACTTTAACCGGCCGAGTTTCGACACGTATAACGATTCAGGGTACACCGGATAACCCCCGGGTAACCTTTAATTCTGCGTATGGGGGAGGTATGCTTTCAGGACAACAGGTTGACCGGATCGGCATTGACTGCTTATTGAAGGATCGGTTCCTGGCTATTAACAGTTTGCAGGCAGATATGGCTTCAGGGCGTTTCAATCTAAATGGAGAGGTTGATTTAAAAGATGCCTTTGTGAATGGTTTTCTTGACCCGCAAAGAGACCTTGAATCTATTTCATACAGATTTTTTGTTAAACAAAAGGGGATAAGGCTTGAAAAGTTAATCTCCGGGAACAATCCTTTGGGAGGGGTTATTGACTCGGATCTGTCTTTGAATGGAAAGGGGATATCCCCTCAAACCCTTTCAGCAAATATTACGATGGAACTTTCCGCAAAGGATTTCACAGCCGTTCCTGATACCCCCCAAATAGACTTTCATTTAAAGACTTCGGCCAGCTTGAAAAAAGGAGTTGCGACCGTTGAGCGCCTTGAAGCGGAAGCAGGCGATATCACTATTCAGACAGAGGGCAATCTTGATCTTTCATCTAAAAAAGTGAAAGCAATGCT
>DAOWME010000251.1 GCA_030643245.1 Deltaproteobacteria bacterium | reverse complement strand
GAGTTGCGTATTATCAGATCCATGGGGTTTTCCGGCTACTTTTTGATCGTCTCAGACTTTGTGAATTATGCCAAGAGTAGAAATATCCCTGTGGGGCCGGGCCGTGGCTCCGCTGCGGGTAGCTTGGTTGCCTATTCCCTGAAGATTACGGATATTGACCCCCTCGCCTATGATCTGCTCTTTGAGAGGTTCCTCAATCCGGGTCGGATCAGCATGCCTGACATAGACATAGACTTCTGTGTTGACGGCAGAGACGAAATAATACGATATGTCACCAATAAGTATGGCAAAGAGAACGTGGCTCAAATCATAACATTTGGTAAGATGCAGGCCAAGGGTGTAATAAGGGATGTTGGGAGAGCCTTGGATATGCCATACAAAGAGGTGGATAAGATAGCTAAATTGATTCCCAATACGCCGAACATCTCCCTGGAAGACGCTTTAAAACAAGAACCCAGGCTGAAGGAACTTGAGGAAAATGATGAGAGTGTGAATAATCTAATCTCCCTCGGCAAGTGCTTGGAAGGTCTCCCAAGACATGCATCAACCCATGCGGCCGGGATTGTAATCTCCAATCGGCCCCTCGTGGAATATCTACCCCTTTACAGAGGGCAGAACGGTGAGGTTGTTACCCAGTTTGCCATGAAAGAGGTAGAAAAGATAGGCTTGATTAAGTTTGATTTTCTGGGCTTAAAAACCCTGACTCAAATCGAAAATGCACTAAATCTGATAGCCAAGGGGGAGGGAGAGGAAGATCATAACCGAAGCGAGGGGCTGCTTGACCTCAGTCAGATAAGTCTCGATGATAAATTGACCTATGAACTCTTGGGATCCGGGGATACTTCCGGTATCTTCCAATTGGAGGGGTCCGGCATGATGGACCTCCTGGTTAAACTCAAGCCGGAGAATATAGCTGATCTCATCGCACTTGTTGCCCTTTATCGTCCCGGTCCTCTGGGGAGCGGGATGGTAGATGACTTCATAAAAAGAAAACACGGTCTTGTCCCTGTGGAATACGAAATACCCCAACTGGGAGACATCCTTAAGGAGACGTACGGCGTTATCGTCTACCAGGAACAGGTAATGAAGATAGCAAGCACGCTGGCGGACTTTTCCCTGGGTGATGCCGATTTACTCCGTAGGGCCATGGGCAAGAAAAAGCCCCTCGAGATGGCTCAACAAAAGGAGAAATTCCTGGCCGGCGCTAAGAAAAATAAGATAGAAAAGGGGAAATCAGAGAAGATCTTCGAGTTGATGGCCATGTTTGCTGAATATGGGTTCAATAAGTCGCACAGTGCCGCATATGCGATTATAGCTTACCGTACGGCATACCTCAAGGCCCATCACCGTATCGAATTCATGGCCGCTCTCCTTACGAGTGAAAAGGAGAATACCGATAAGGTAATTAGATATATCAGCGAGTGCAACGATAAGGGGATCGCTGTCTTACCCCCTGATATTAACGAGGGTTTTAATAATTTTACTGTATCGGATGATAAGATTCGTTTTGGACTGGCAGGGGTGAAAAATGTTGGAACTCAGGCTATCGAGTCAATCATCTCTTCCAGGGAAACGGATGGTAGATTTGATTCGATCTTCGATTTCTGTGAGAGGGTTGACCTAAGGAAGGTAAACAGGAGGGTGATAGAGAGCCTGATAAAGTGCGGCGCCTTTGATTATACAGGTGTTTATCGTTCGAGGTTGATGGCTGCATTGGATGAGGCTATGGAGGTAGCTCAGACGATTCAAAGGGACAGGGCCAGTGGTCAAATGAACATGTTCGATGTCTTCAGGGACAAATGTAAGGTCAAACCGGGTCCGAAGTATCCGGACATTGACGAATGGCCTGAAAATGAAATCTTAGCCTCTGAAAAGGAGATTTTGGGGTTCTACATTACCGGCCACCCCTTAACGCGCTATAAACAGGACCTAGAGAGATATGCAAATACAGATACCGATAATGTGGCTGGGTTTGATGGTAACGGTGAGGTGAGGATTGGTGGTGTGGTCAGCGCCATTAAGGAGATCAATACTCGCAAAGGGGATCGTATGGCCCGCATTACGCTGGAGGACTTAAAGGGTTCCATTGAGATAGTCGTATTCCCTGAGGTATATAAAGAGAGTTCTTCCGCTCTGAAAGGGGATGAACCGATTCTGGTGACAGGGACATTGACCATAGAAGAAGAGAAGCCCAAAATATTGGCTAAGGGGGTAATGCCTCTTTGTGAAGCAAAAGGACGAATAGGTATTGATGTCCACTTCACCGTGAAGACCCCTTCTGTAACCAAAAAGCAACTGGAAAGGCTGAGGGAGATCTTCCTGAATCATCCTGGGAAGTCCGGGGTCTTTCTCCACCTTCTTATACCCAACCGAAGCGAGACGATCATCTCTCTCGGTGACGATCTGAGGCTAACCCCATCGGATTTGTTGATTAATGAAGTGGATGCGCTTTTGGGGTATCCGGCGACAACGTTTCAGAGTTAACCTTTTTGACTGCCTGCCCTAGTGAATGCTTCAAAAGTTTCGACCTGTGCAGTTGGTTATGTTTACCGCTTGCCGGCGCTTAATACATGCTGTTCACTTAATCATCAGAGACACTTCAAGACACTAGGGTTGAGTAACTGCACAGGTCGAAAAGTTTGTCCCGAGATCGGTTACGCGTCCTCTATCCATGTACGAAGAAAGAACCTATAGGAATTTACTCCACAACAGCAATGCGATACCCTTTCAGGTCTCCATTAAGGAGACCGATCTTTATGTCAGGGCTCATAAGGATCTGAGATGCGAGACCATGCAGGCTATACTGCAGTATAGAAAACAGATTGAGGAATATATCAGGAGATCCCCGGAATTCCACAAGACTTTGGTTCCCATACCGTTGGATCCCTTCGCTCCAGAGATCATAAGAGCCATGATAGAGGCTTCCAGGATGGCAGGGGTTGGACCAATGGCAGCGGTGGCCGGGGTTATCTCCGAATTTGTTGGCAGGGAGTTGCTGAGGCTATCGGACGAAATCATTGTGGAGAATGGCGGGGATATCTTTCTCAAAACCACCTCGGAGACGAGAGTGGGGATCTATGCAGGGATTTCTCCCCTAAGCAATAGATTGGGGATTAAAATCAAACCGGGTGATACCCCCCTGGGGATTTGCACCTCTTCAGGCACTGTAGGACATTCTACGAGTTTTGGCAAGGCGGATGCCGTTACTGTCCTGTCAAGATCAACTCCTGTGGCGGATGCTGCTGCTACATCTATTGGTAACCTAATACAGGATCAGGAGGATTTTGATAGGGGGTTAGAATTTGCCCATGGAATTGATGGGGTCATGGGTGTACTGATCATATTGGGTGGAAGGATGGCTGTTTGGGGACAGATGGAACTAATAGAGCTAAAGGGGGACGAACGATGAAGATAGGGGTCATGTCTGATACGCATTTGACTGTCCCATCAGATGAGTTGATAGAGGTTATTGAGGGGCATTTTCAAGACATGGATATGATATTTCACGCAGGCGACATAGTGGGGAAAGAGGTTCTTAAGGCATTTTCAGGCAGGGACTTAAGGGCTGTAAGTGGAAATATGGATTCGGCTGAAATCAAAGATATCTTGCCCTATAAGCAAGTTGTAGAAGCGGGCAAATTCAGGGTGGGATTGATACACGGAGCGGGTGCGGGTGCTTGTATAGAAGATAAGCTTGTGGGGGAATTTGAAGATGTGGATTGTATCGTATACGGACATACCCATTCCCCGGCAAATCACTTAGTTGAT
>DAOWME010000064.1 GCA_030643245.1 Deltaproteobacteria bacterium | reverse complement strand
TTCGACTATTCCTGCGGTTTTGCGTTTTCAGATCGAACAAATCTAACCTAAATCTGAGCGCCAACTTGATTGAGGAAGTTATTTCGTCCCCGTCCCTAAGGTAAGTAGTTTACACTTTACTTGTATCGCTCCAGGTTTCAGGTGTCAGTGTTCAGGACTTGTGTTTCTCATTCCTGACACCTGAAACCTGAAACCGAAAAGCCATGTGAGGGGCAATTTTAATCAGCCCGGAATTTGTCTTTTGGTACCCCATCCTTGAAAGGTGTAAACCGATAAATGAAGGATGCCCAGAAATTTATAATTTAACTCATCGGCCTTGCCGGTCTCCCTCTTTTTGTTGTTGACTATTATCTTTTTTCTCTGATAACATTACTTGTGTCAATAATTTGTGTCGGTCCAGAAATACATAATTCCCGGACAAAGGGTTTAGATTTCTATAAACATTTTATTAATCAATCGATTATCCTGAAACCTAAACGCAGAAAAGGGCTATTCCTGGATGGATAGTGTCCATCCAGAAATGAGATATTTTTTGCAAGTTCAAGGAAGACGAAGATTTTAACCGCAGGAATACATTAGGTAGTGCTCATCCATAAATAGACTTCTTGAGAAAATGGGCACGAGTTGGTTTCCAATCCAGAAATGAGCATTTTTTTCTCTGAGCAAGGCCGCACGACGGTTTGCGCCGAGGCGTACATGATCGTACGTCGCAGGCGGAAACCGGAGGAGAACGCAGCTCAGGGGAAAAATGGCCATTTCTGGATGGAAACTAATTAAAGTGAAGATAGTGAGGTGAAGTTGATGGTAAAAGTAGGGATTATTGGAGGCTCCGGATTGGATGATCCTAAGATACTCAGGGAGTCGAAGGAAATAATTGTAGACACACCTTATGGAAGGCCGTCCTCAGCCTTGACTGTGGGGAAGATTAGAGGAACTGATATTGTGGTTCTCGCAAGACATGGGAAAAACCATCAATTCAGTCCTACGGAGGTAAACTACAGAGCGAACATACACGCATTGAAGGACCAGGATGTGACACATATCATTGCAACAACAGCCTGCGGCAGTCTACGCGAGGATATAGGCAGAGGGGACTTAGTGATTGTTGACCAGTTCATTGATTTCACAAGGCACAGAAAAATAACCTTCCATGAATCATTTAAAAACGGGCTGTTCCATGCTCCCATGGCAGATCCCTTCGATCCTGTGCTGCGAAGGGCGCTCTACGAAACGTCAAAAGAACTCGGCCTAAAAACCCATAACGGTGGAACAATGATAACAATCGAGGGACCTAGGTTCTCAACTAGGGCTGAGTCAAGGATGTTCCGGTTATGGGGGGCTGATGTCATAAACATGTCAATAGCTCCTGAGACGATCCTCGCCAACGAAGCGGGGATTTCTTACGCTGTTGTTGCAATGTCGACTGATTACGACTGCTGGAAGGAGGGTGAGGAACTTGTGTCATGGGAGGAGATCCTGAAAGTGTTTGACAGAAACGCTGAAAGTGTTAAACAGCTCCTGCAAGATGTTATTCCAAAGATATCGGTTTCCATATAATAAATTTCGACCTGTGCAGTTACACAAACCTAGTGTCTTGAAGTGTCTCCGATGATTCAATAACAGGATTGCGTTAGAGCCGTATAAACTCATTACACATACAACCTTATGCCAGATTGTAGTTCATAACAAGCAAACGAAATAAGTAGCCGGCAAGCGGTAAACCTGACCAACTGCACAGGTCGATAAATTTCACTGCGGTATCGGTCGAAATCCTCGACGACGGTCTGAAAATGTATGACTTACTCGGTTCCTCCCGTTGGCTTCTTTGTGAAACTTAATGTATGAAAATCTATAGAATGAGGTGTTTATCATGAATCTGAATGACAAGATAAGAACCGTGCCCCACTGGCCGACCGAAGGTGTTATGTTCAGGGACATAACAACCCTTCTCCAAGACCCTGAAGCATTCAGGGAGACATGTAACCAACTTCACGACCGATACAAAAATATGAAGATTGACAAGGTTGTGGGAATTGACGCAAGGGGCTTTATCTTCGGCGCTGTGCTAGCGTATCAGATCGGAGTAGGTTTTATTCCTGTGAGGAAGAAAGGAAAACTGCCCTTTAAAACAATAAGTCAAGAGTATACCCTTGAATATGGGGAAAATATTATAGAGATGCATAAGGATGCCATAGAGGAGAAAGAGAAGGTTCTCATAGTGGACGACCTTATAGCAACGGGGGGCACCATTTCTGCAACGGTAAAACTGGTGGAGATGCTAGGGGGCGAAGTTGTTGAGTGCGCATTTATAGTTGAACTACCTGATTTGAAAGGCAGGGAGAAGATAAAAGGCTACAAGATATTTACACTAACCGACTTTGAAGGAGAATAGAAAAACTCTCAAGGCTCCAGAATCAGAGCCAGAATGGCGAAAACGTTAATCACAAAAAGCATGGGAGTCAGGTCTTCCCATTTTCCGGTAAACAGTTTTATAATCATCCAGCTTAAAAAACCCCAGATGATACCTTGTGTGATAGAGTAAGTTAAGGGAATCAAGATGATACTGAGAAAAACGGGGATAGCATCATCAAGCCTTTCCCAATGTACCTTCAAAATCGGCCTCATCATGAATGCACCGACCAGTATCAGTGCTGGTGCGGTGGCAATGTCCGGGACAACGGAAAGCAAGGGTGAAAAAAACATGAAAGGCAGGAACAGTATACCGGCAACAACAGCCACTAGACCTGTGCGTCCCCCTTCCTCAATGCCTGTGGCCGACTCAATGAAGCTGGTGGTGGGGCTGGTGCCGACTATTCCCGAAATTACTGTCCCTACAGAATCCACGACCAAAGATTCTTTCATTTTGCGTGGGTCCCCTGACCCGTTGACAAGGTTGCCTGCTTCTGCAACACCCATAAATGTAGCAAGGGTGTCGAAGAGGTCTGTGAATAGAAACGTAAAGATAACAGGAAATAGCGCCGGGTTCAGGGAACCGAAAGGATCCAGTTTCAGGAATACGCTTAAATTCGGGGTGGCGAAAAATCCCTGCCAGATCACGAGGGCTGCGTTGCCATGATTCACCGCAGTCGCGTCTCCCCACAAACGCCCTATGGGAATGGCAAGCACTGTCGTAGTAATAATGCCAAGGATAAGGGCTCCCTTCAAACGCCTTACCACAAAAACTGCAGTAATGAGAAAGCCTGCCAGAAAAGTAATTGTGATTTCGTTTAATGGACCACGCCCGATCGCGGTGGCAACATTGGGGACTATAAAACCCGCATTCCTAAAACCGATCAATGAGATAAAGAGACCGATCCCGGCAGCAACTCCGTAACGCAGCTGCTTCGGGATGGCCAGTAAGATCCGTGTTCGAACATTGGAAGCGGAAAGCAGAAGAAAAATGATCCCGGACCAGAAGACTGCACCTAGGGCTTTTTCCCAGGGCACACCCATACCCATCACAACCGTAAAGGCGAAAAATGCATTCAACCCCATTCCCGGCGCAAGGACAATCGGATTCTTAGCATAGAGACCCATCATGATACTCGAGAAGGCACTGACCATGACCGTTGCAGTCAGCACACCGCTAAAGGGCATACCCGCGCTCTGAAGGATACAAGGATTGACCACGATGATATACATGGAGGCCAGAAAAGTCGTAATTCCTGCCAGGACTTCCGTCTTCAGATTCGTGTTGTTTTTCTTGAATTCGAAGAACCCTTCCATTCTGTTCATCACTTCGATTTTTGTTCTAAGTGCATAGATCCAGTATCAACCTTTCCAATACCAACTTCTTGGGTACTCTGCTCGACTTTAGAGCCAAATCAGCATTGAGAAACTGACCGAAGGCGCTCTTCAGCTCATGTAAGGAAAATCGATTCACCTGTTGGAGGAACCCCTTGAGGAAGAAGCCCCTAACCCCCAGTTTTTTACCCACCTCAGGGGGCGGCAAACCTTTCTCCAGCATCTCCTTGGCCCTTACTATTAAACGGAACCTGTACATTATCATTCCTAGAATCTTCAAGTGCTCTTCTCCGGAGGCCAGCATCTTCTGAAGTATGTTTAACGCTTTTTCCGCATCTTTGTTCCCCATTGAGTCTATCAGGTCAAAGATGTTTTCCGCTTTAAGCTCCGTAACTACCGCTTCTACGTCCTCTAGCCCTATAACACTCTTATCCCCTATAAAGATGGAAACCTTCTCTATTTCATTATACATCTCCTGAAGGTTGCCACCGACAACCTCCACCAGGAAAGTTACTGCATCTCTTGTGATATCCTTATGGGATCTTTCAGCTAAACTTCGAATCCAGTAAGGTATTTCCCTCTCTTTTGGGTGGTTCAATTGAGCAGCAACGCCATACTTTTGGAGGTTAACGAAAAACCTCTTCCGGCGATCGACCTTTTCACCGATAAAAACAAGACACGAAGAAGACGATGGATTAGATAGGTATGATGCTAAACCTTCTAAATTTCCTCCTGACAGGCAGTCAGCTTCCTTGACGATTATGAGCCTCTTTTGTGACATTACCGGAACAGTGCGGGCAGCATTGATGATCTCTTCTGCCGTATGACTGCCGCCATAATAGGTCTCGCAATTGAAATCCTTGAAATCAGGGGAGATTGTTCTGCTCTCTATCTTTCTCACAGCTTCTTCAATAAGATATGTTTCCTCCCCATAAAGGTAGTAAACAGGACGGATTTCGTCCTTTTCCAGATGTCGATTGAGTATAATAGGATTCATAGTTGAGGTCATAGTGCTCTGAACCCTTAAAAATCCTCGAAGATCATGTTGTAGACATCCTCTGCAAGATCTTCAGCGATCTTTCTTATGGCATCTCTCTTATTATTGTCGGTGATCGTTATGCTCTGGGAGACCGCATATTCCTGATTCCCTGATAGGTCTGAAGACTCCCATAATATGGCGCCATCATGGTTTCTCTTCAGGGACACATCAAGCGTCACGGTTGCCCTATATTCCAATACACTATCTCTTTCATCGAAGGATATGGAATAGGTAGTGAATGATTTGATCGTCCCTGTTACCACTGCATCAGACTCTTCTTCTTTCTCAATCTTCACCCCCCCCCTCTTCAAAAACTCATTGGTAAGGGCATACGTGAAAATGTTTTCAATCCCGGCTTCAAACGTATCATTCGTGAAAAATGGGACAGCTAAGGTCTTAATCCCTGACGGCAGGCTTCCCCCCTTGCCGGCAAAATAGTACCCACACCCAGAGATACACACGGTCAATATCCCAACTATTATAAACACGCATCGCTTCATAATTCAGGTCAATCGATTACAATCATTACCCCTCCCCACCTCCCGGAGGTTCTCTTCTATCCTGCCACTATGTTTATCAATTTCTTCGGCACAACGATAATCCTCTTTATCTCACTGCTGTCTCCCACCAGTTCTTTTATTCGAGGCACCTTGAGAGCTGCTGTCTTCACTTCCTCTTCGGAGGAAGAGGCTTTTACAGTGATTCTGCTTCTCACCTTGCCATTTATCTGGACAACTATGAGCACTTCATCTTCCTTAATAACCTCTTCATCATAATATGGCCACGTAGCCTTAATGATGCTCTTTTCCCCCCCGAGTTCCTCCCATAATTCCTCACAAATATGCGGCACCATGGAGGAAAGAAGGATAACCACCGTCTCTATGGCCTTTCTTACAACAGAAAGGGAAAGATGGTCTGTTTCAGTCCCCATCTCGAACTGGTAAACTGCATTAACCAATTCCATGATAGCGCTGATTGCCGTGTTGAAATGAAACCTGTCTTCGATGTCGTCCGTCACCTTCTTTATTGTCTGGTGCGTTTTCCTGTGGAGGGCCTTCAAATTATCAGGAAGGGGCTCTTTCCCTGCATAGGGAGAGATATCTCGAAACCGTTCAATATTTCCTGCCACCATTCGCCAAACCCTGCTGAGAAATCTAAAGGAGCCTTCTACCCCCTGCTCATTCCAATCAAGGTCTCTCTCCGGAGGAGATGTGAAAAGGGTAAACAACCGGGTTGTGTCTGCACCGTATTGATCTATTATGCTAGTGGGATCAACCACATTACCCTTGGACTTGGCCATCTTCGCGCCATCCTTTATGACCATCCCCTGTGTGAGGAGATTATCGTATGGTTCCCCCACCTCCAGAAGACCGATGTCCCGCAGCACCATGGTGAAAAAACGGGAGTACAAGAGGTGGAGGATAGCGTGCTCAACGCCACCTATATATTGATCAACCGGCATCCAGTAATTTGCAGCCTTCTTGTCGAGAGGGCCTTCATCATATCTCGGGCATGTATACCTGTCGAAGTACCATGATGAACAAACAAAGGTATCGAGGGTGTCTGTTTCCCTCCTGGCCCCCTTGCCGCACTTGGGGCAATCGGTAAAGAGAAAAGACCCCGCATCCGGCAGAGGAGATCTTCCATCTTCCCTGAATTCTAAATCAGTGGGCAGTATGACCGGGAGTTGTTCGTACGGCACGGGAACGATACCGCATTTATCGCAGTGGATCATGGGGATAGGTGTTCCCCAGTATCTCTGTCTCGACACACCCCAATCCCTGATACGATAATTTATAGTCCTTTTACCGATGCCCTTGTCCTCCAGGTACTCTCCTATCTTATCCAGCGCTTCGGCACTGTTTATCCCGTCGAACTGACCTGAATTTACCAGGTACCCTTCTCCCACGTAGGCTTCGGTCATCGTATCTTCATCGAGAGAGCCATCATGGGGATGTATGACGACCTTCACAGGAATATTGTACTTCCTTGCAAAATCAAGGTCCCTCTGATCATGGGCAGGTACAGCCATAATTGCACCTGTGCCATACTCCATCAATACGAAGTTGGCTACCCAGATGGGGATCTTTTGATTTGTGAGGGGATTTATGGCATACTTCCCGGTGAAGACCCCTCTTTTTTCCGAATCTTCAGCTGAACGTCTTATCTTATCTTCCTTGGACACCTCTAAAATAAAATTCAAGACGTCTTTTTCCTGATCCGTGCCATACGATAAATCACTGGAAAGGGTGTGCTCCGGGGCCAAGCTCATAAATGTTGCCCCATATAGTGTGTCCTGTCTTGTGGTAAATACCCTGATCACCTTATCTGACTCTGCGATCGGAAAGTCCACCTCAGCCCCATAGCTCTTACCAATCCAGTTCTTTTGCATAGTCAAGACTTTCTCAGGCCATCCACCGGCGAGTTCCTCGCATCCCTTCAAGAGTTCTTCTGCATATTCCGTAATCTTCAGAAACCACTGCTCCAATTCCTTCTGGGTAACATCTGTCCTACAACGCCAGCAAAGTCCGGCTTCAACCTGTTCATTTGCCAAGACAGTCTTGCACGACTCACACCAATTCACCATAGACTTTTTCCGGTATACCAACCCCCTGTCATACATCTTGAGAAAAAACCACTGATTCCACTTATAATATCCAGGATGACATGATGCGATCTCCCTATCCCAATCGTAACTCAACCCCATCCTTTTCAGCTGTTTTCTCATATGGTAAATATTATCATACGTCCATTCAGCAGGATGGGTCTTGTTTTTTATGGCGGCATTTTCAGCAGGCATACCAAAAGCATCCCAACCCATTGGATGAAGTACATTGTAGCCCCGCATAGTCTTATAACGTGCCACTACATCACCTATTGAATAGTTTCTGACGTGTCCCATATGAATCTTTCCTGAGGGGTAAGGAAACATCTCCAGGAGATAGTATTTCTTCCTTGCAGTATCCTCGGTCACTTTGAACAGCTTTCTCTCCTCCCAGTGTCGTTGCCACTTCTCTTCTATCTCCTGCGGGTTGTACCTGTCTTTCATTAACGCTCCTCCAAACAGCTCGAGAACTTGTTTTCCAACTTTCCATCTCACTGATTTTTAATACCATAATTAACACAGCTTTTCAATGAGAATTTAGGCAGTCCCCATTCACATAACCAATCCTTGCCCCGGCTTCTCCTAGCCCTCCAGTGAGGTCATCTCAATGCTGTTGACTTTTATTCCCAAATCCTCTAAAATAACGGCCCTAGCATAATCACCCCTTTTCTGAAACGCATTTATTGTATGGGTATTAGAGAAATCTAAGACGGAGAGGCTGTGAAACTGAAATTCATCGGGGGCATACTAATAAGCCTCGTTTTCCTATACCTTGCCCTTCGTAATGTGAACTACCGGGAGATTTTGACTTCATTGGAAAGGGCCGATTACTTGTATCTAATCCCTGTCATAGCCTTGGTATTATTGACCATGTGGCTTCGAGCCATGAGATGGCGTTATCTATTCGAACCGATAAAAAGCATAGACAATCATAGTCTCTTTTCCGCGGTGATGATAGGATTTATGACCAATAATGTGTTGCCCGCAAGGATAGGGGAATTCGTGAGGGCATATGCAATAGGCAGGAAAGAGAATCTGAGCAAGAGTTTGTCCTTTGCCACCATCGTAGTTGAGAGGATATTCGACGGTTTCACGCTATTGGGGTTCTTATTGGTGACATTGATATTCTTTCCCCTCCCTGACTGGTCTAAGAAGGCAGGCATCTTGGCATTTATCTTCTACCTGTTGATTGTCTTCTTCTTTTTCTTGTTAAAAAGATATGAAGAAGGCATTTTGAAGTTCTTGAACCATGTTATAGCGCCTGTTTCGGAACGTCTCTCTCTCAAGACGAACCAACTCCTTGGCTCCTTTGTGAGTGGCTTTCATGTCTTGAAAGGAAAAAGACAGGTGGCGTTTATCGTCTTTTACTCAATTTCCATATGGGTGGTATATGCGATCCTGACATTTCTGGTCTTTGTAGCCTTTCATTTCAAACTTCCACTATATGCCCCTTTCCTCTTTATGGTGATCTTGACATTTGGTGTTATGATCCCTTCTTCCCCCGGCTTTATCGGTACATTCCAGTTTTTTTGTGTAACCGGCTTATCCTTTTGGGGGATCAGGGAAGGTGATGCCCTTGGTTTCTCACTTGTATACCATGCAAGTCAATACTTTCCTGTAACCTTGTTGGGGTTGTTTTATCTATGGAAGGACAGTATCTCTTTAAAAGATCTCAGGGCGATTGATAATTTAAACGACGGGAACTAGCACTACAGCACAAGTTTGCAATATCATCTGATGCTCAATACTGTCGGCTGACATCAGCCTTTTTGATGGGGGGTAGAATGATGCACTGGAGATTTCACTTGAAGGATCTCTTCTTACTCAGTATTTCTACGCTATTCATCTTCTCAGGTTCCGTACTTGCAGGTAACAGGAATGATTTGATAGAGAGTCTTGCAAATGGGACTATAAATTGGAGTAAAGGCATTATAACCGCTACCGGAAGCAGCGCCGCGCCGCCCTCCTTAAAGAACCCGGCTCAGGCCAGGTTAATGGCAAAACGCGCAGCAATCGTAGATGCCCGGCGGAATTTACTGGAAACGGTTAAAGGTGTCCGGGTGGACGCACAGACAACTGTGCAAAGCCACATGACGGTCAGTGACGTGGTTGTATCCAAAGTAAATGGTATGGTAAAATTATCCGTAGTTGTAAGTACCAGATACATGAATAACGGTGCGGTAGAGGTTACCGTGGCAATGCCTCTGACAGGGGATTTGTTAAAGCTGATGTTGGAACAGCTCGGCAAACTAGCTGGAAGCTATACCCCGTCCCCCCTGTCTCGGGAGATCCCTCAAAGAAAGCCGCTGACCCGTCCGCCACCTCCAAGACCCTCACCCTCCCCACCGGTCCCGGAACCATCAAGTCCTTCCCTGACCCTAAAACCCACGGTGGAGGCAAAGGCTGCCATAGACAAGAAAGAGGCCAAAAAAGAAATCGTCAAAGATGAATTTCCGACGGATTTGGATCTGAGTAAACTCAATTACTCCGGGTTGGTTGTGGACGCGAGAAGGCTTCAATTACGTCCTGCGCTTGTACCGAAGATTCTGGATCAGCGAGGGGAGATAGTCTATAGCGCCGCAAACCTTATACAGAAAGACAGTGTTAAGATGGGTGTTGTGGGCTATGCCAAGGATGTGGACGCAGCGAAGAAGAATCAGCGAGTTACTGCAACTCCTTTTGTTATAAAGGGTGTCCATGCCACGGGTCAAAAAAAGACGGATGTGGTAATCAACAATAGAGATGCAAAGGTGGTTCAAGGATCAGACAGGCATACCAACTATTTGAAAAATGGGAGAGTCCTTGTTGTATATGACTGATCAAATTTTCAATAGGAGGGAACTCGGATTGAAACGGCTTGTCGTCTTTTCCGTCTTTCTTATCTTAGCCTCAACCTTAACAGCTCCACATCCTTTAGAAGGCAAAACAAGGGTACTTACAGGGGACCATATTATAGTATACGATATTGTAAATCCTCTGGGGGTGGAATATTTACCCAATTATTCGAACAACTCATACAAACAAGAGATATTGACGGAAGATGAGTTCAGTAAGAGGGTTAAGGTGGAGGTTAATGTTAATCCCTTGAACTCATCGGCCAGGTTTCCTATACGGTCAGATGAGATCCCACCCAGTATGCAACGGTTCTTATCTGATGAGCCAAAAATCCAAACAAAAGACAGGGGAATCTCAGCGAAAGCAAGGGAACTGGTTAGAGGGACCAGATATGTGCACGAAGCTTTTGCTGCCATCGCTGACTGGATAATCGATAATATGACATACGATGCCGGTCCCACTGTCCAGCAGGATGCCAAGTCAGTTATCACAACTAGACGGGGCTCCTGTGTAGGCTTTACGTGCCTTTGCATTGCCATGCTGAGGAGTGTGGGAATCCCGGCCCGGTATGCCCATGGTTACCTGCCTCCCGGCTATGATTGGGGGATCTCAAAGGAATATTGGGGGGTGAAAATCAAGGGAGGTGGATTCCATGCTTGGGTCGAGACATACTACCCGGATATCGGTTGGACGTTTTCCGACCTGGAGCACTCGAAAAACTTTGCCGATCCGTTTCATATACTCAGGTATATTGACGGGGTTGAACATACACCTCGCTATTACAAAGGTGGAGAGCTTGACGTAGAAAATGCGACTACTTATACGATCTTTAGAGAGGAGAATACCACATTGCCCATCGACCAGCTTCAGTCTCCGAAAAAAACTATCTTGGGCAGGCAAAGAAGGCCCCAAGAGCTTGGGACTGTTTATGGCTCAGTGACGGACAAAAGAGGAAAGATAATCCCCACAGGAGAAGTTGTCTTGTGGAAGGGATCGAGGGGTAGGGTCTTCCCGTTTGAACATGGTAAATTTTCTGTAATCGGACTCCCAGTGGGCAACTTAAGAGTTACATTCAGAGCAGCCGGGTACCAAACATTGAACAAGACCTGGGACATAAAAGAGAAAGAAGTGATCAATACCAACGTGAAGTTGACCGGGGAGTAACGTCACAATTTAATTACTAAGGGGCGAGGCCGAAATAACTTCCCCATTTGTACATCTCATCTTAAGGCCATCTTTGACCGATCTTCAAACACAAAATCCTCGAAATAGGCAAGACTATTCCTGTGGTTTTGTATTTTCAGATCGAACAAATCTAACCTAAATATGAGCGCCAACTTGAGGAAGTTATTTCGGCCTCGCCCCTTACCTTCCTTTCCCTTCAGACAAAACTTGCAAAGGCGACTATTTTCCATGTGTAATCTCTTCCGCTATCAATTCAGCTTGTTTCAAAACTGTTTCAGTTGCCAGTTTCTGCATATCCGGCGGGTAGCCATACTGCCGCAATGTTCTTTTGACAATGACCTTTAATTTTGCCTTTACGCTTTCCTTGATTGTCCAGTCGATGGATGCATTGGCTCTTACCTTTTCAAATAACACAACTGCCAGCTCCCTCAGTTTGTCTTTTTCCATCAACTCACGGGCGCTTTCATTATTGGCAATGGCCGTATAAAAAGCATATTCAAAGTCAGACATCCCCATTTCCTGAGGCTCTTTGTCCATCTTCTTAATTTCTTTGCTCAATTCAATTAATTCATCAATGACTTCCGCTGCTGTTAAAATCTTGATATGATATTTTTTAATAGAATTTTCCAGCATTCCCATGAGGGATTTGCTTTGTATCAGGTTCTTTTTGGTTCTGGTTTTTATTTCGTCATTCAGCAGTTTTTTCAAGACTTCCATGGCAATGTTTTTGTGCTCCATGTTTTTGACTTCTAAAAGGAATTCTTCTGAAAGTATTGAAATATCCGGTTTTTTGATCCCGGCGGCATCGAAAACATCTACAACCCTTTCGGTTACCAATGCTTTGTCAATAACCTGTCTAATCGCTGTTTCAACTTCTTCGTCTGTTTTGCCGGATCCGGTGCCGTCGAATTTGGTCAATCTGGATTTTACCGCCTGAAAAAACGAGACCTCATCTTTAACATCCATGGCCTGTTCGTGGGGAATAGCAATGGAAAAAGACCGGGACAGGGCGGTTACTTCATTGATGTAGCGCTTTTTTCCATTTTCCAGGCCCAGAATATGTTTTTCCGCAGTGAGTATCAGTGATAGCTTTTTCCCTGTGTCGGCCGCGAAATATTCTTCATAGGCAAACCCATGAAACATCTGGGAAACGACTTCCAGTTTCTCCAGCATCAGTTGCACCGCTTTTTCCTGTACAATGGCCGGTTCGCCTTTACCTCCGCTGTCCGAATAAAAAGACAATGCTTTTTTAAGGTCTGATGCAATACCAAGGTAATCCACCACAAGCCCACCGAGCTTATCCTTATAGACACGGCGCACCCGCGCACTCGCCCGCATCAGAGTATGACCTGTCATCGGCGTGTCTATGTCGAGCACGGGCAAGGCAGGCACCACAAAACCGAGCAACCACAATACCCGCACAATCACCAGACACAGAGCATC
>DAOWME010000210.1 GCA_030643245.1 Deltaproteobacteria bacterium | reverse complement strand
GAAATGGCCATTTTTCCCCTGAGCTGCGTTCTCCTCCGGTTTCCGCCTGCGACGTACGATCATGTACGCCTCGGCGCAAACCGTCGTGCGGCCTTGCTCAGAGAAAAAATTGCTCATTTCTGAATTGGAAACCAACTCGTGCCCATTTTCTCAAGAAGTCCATTTCTGGATGGACACTATTTAACAAATAATTGCTTTACCGGCCATGCCCCATTTTCGGGAAGGCCCGATTAATGGATGGGCGCAGGCCGTTAAGTAGAAGAGTAGGGGATATACATACCGATTGTTTTTTGAAGTATACTACTAGTAGAGCGAAGAGAGGAGATTTTTATGGGAGATTCTGAACCTAAGGTTGTGGCTTTTTGCTGTACCTATTGTGCCTACGCTGCCGCCGACCTGGCCGGCGCCATGAGATTACAATATTCGCCAAATGTCCGCATTATAAAATTGCTGTGTACAGGAAAGGTGGAACCTCTGTATCTGCTCAAGGCCTTTGAGGCAGGGGCGGATGCCGTAATGGTGGTTGGTTGAATGGAGGGAGAATGTCATTTCCTGGAAGGAAATAAAAGGGCTAAGATGTGGGTTGATTATACGAAAGGGCTTCTTGAGGAAAGCGGTATAGCGCCGGACAGATTAAAGATGTTCAATTTGAGCTCTTCAATGGCGCCTAGATTCAAAGAGGTTGTTGAAGAAATGACAGAAGTGGCGAAAAAGCTTGGACCAACTAAGATTGAAAAAAAAGCGGCATAAGATTAATAACACCTATTGATAAGGAGTTCTTATGATTGTTGCAGAAAGGAAGCCTTTTGAAGAGATAAAGGCAATGATCGAGAGTTGTAAGAAGGTTTTAATCGTGGGCTGCGGCGAGTGTGTTTCAGTCTGCATGGCTGGAGGAGAAAAAGAGGTGCAGATCCTTGCATCCCAATTGAGACTCGCCTTTGAAGAAGAAGGAAAGAAACTTGAAGCAGGTGAAACCACCCTGGAAAGACAATGCGACAAGGAATACCTGGAGGAAATCAAGGATAAGGTAAATGATTACGATGCGGTCATTTCCATGGCCTGTGGCGCCGGTGTCCAGTTTCTGGCAGAGATGTATGACTCCAAACTTGTTTATCCGGCTTTAAATACTCAGTTTATCGGGGTTGCGGAAAGGGAAGGAGAATGGAGCGAAAGGTGTCGGGCATGCGGTGATTGTGTACTGGCTGACACAGGAGGGATATGCCCTGTCGCCATTTGTCCCAAAGGGCTTTTAAACGGCCCCTGTGGCGGCACGAATGACGGGAAATGTGAGTTAAGCAAGGAAAAGGACTGCGCGTGGACCCTTATTTATAACAGACTTGATAAACTCGGTAAGCTTGACAATATTCGAAAAATATTTCCTGCAAAAAAATATAGCGTTCAAACTACCCCTGGACGTAGAATCCACGAAGCTTTCAAAGAAAAGGAGTAACATATGGCAAAGGCATTTAAAGAGGCCCTTGAATCCGGTAAATTTGTCATAACCGCAGAGGTTGGACCGCCTAAAGGGGTCGACATCGAAGAAATGAAGCATCATATCGAGCTGCTCAAGGACAAGGTTGATGGGCTCAATGTGACTGACAACCAGAGTTCTGTTATGCGAATCAGTACCCTACCGGTATGTCAGCTTATCCGGGAAGCAGGGGGGGAACCTATCCTTCAAATGACCTGTAGGGACAAAAATCGTCTCGCCCTTCAATCGGAACTTCTAGGTGCGTATATATTGGGGATAACGAATGTCCTCTCTCTGACGGGTGATTACGTAACTGTTGGTGACCATGTTGATGCAAAGCCCGTCTTCGATCTTGATTCGGTTCTCTTGCTGGAGACAATCAAAGGGCTGGAAGAAGGGAAAGACTTTGCAGGCAACGAGCTTACTGGTGAGGGCCGCCCTACGTTCTGTAAAGGGGCTATAGTGACGCCGGAAGCAAACCCAATTGAACCTCAGCTTCTCAAGTTTGAGAAAAAGATCAAAGCAGGGGCAGAATTTATACAGACCCAGGCCATTTATGATCTGGATAATTTTAAAAAGTTTATGGAGTATGCCAGGCAATTCGAGGTGAAGATAATGGCAGGTATCGTCCTTCTTGTGTCGGCAGGTATGGCAAAATATATGAATGCAAATGTTCCCGGGATATTCGTCCCCAAAGATCTTATCGATGAGATGGCGAGCGCTGAAAAGGGAAAGGCCTTGGCAAAAGGCATAGAGATTGCAGGAAGGATGATCAAGACCCTTAAAGACGAGAATATCTGTGATGGGGTTCATGTAATGGCTATCGGAAAAGAAGGAAAAGTACCTGACATTCTCGCGGCCGCCGGTCTCGCTTAAAAGAAAGTAGGGAAAGGGATAAGGATGGTAGATTTAATCATTGACGATAAAGATGTTACAGTAGAAGTAGACACAACTATTTTGGAAGCTGCAAGATCTGCAGGGATTGATATCCCGACCCTCTGCTATCATGAAAGACTGAGTCCTATAGGTTCATGCAGGATGTGTGTGGTAGAGATAGAGGGATTTCCTCATCCAATGACTGCATGCACTACACCTGTTACAGAAGGCATTAAGGTCACCACAAATTCCGAGCGTCTTGTGAGGATGAGAAAGGAGACCCTTAAATTGATCTTGGTTAATCACCCCCTTGACTGTCCCGTATGTGATAAGGGCGGGGAGTGCACTCTTCAGGATCTCGTGCATGATTTTGAGTTAGATAGCGGGGGATATCAGATCGAAAAGGTGGACTGGGAGCCGGTATATTCTACTCCCCTCATTCGTTACTGGCCGGACAGGTGTATTATGTGTCTTCGCTGTGTTACCGCCTGCAGGGAGATAAAGGGATTGGGGGCAATTGATATCGGTGGCTCCGGATTTGGGGCGCGTATAGCCGTTGTGGATAAAGATAAGTGTGAGTCCTGTGGTGAATGTATCAATGTATGTCCTACCGGCGCCTTGACGGAAAACCTGAGTCAGCTTAAAGGGCGTCCCTGGATGGTGGAAAGGGTCATGACTACATGCACATATTGCGGATGTGGTTGTCAACTCGAGATCAATATATTGGATGGCAAAATTATAGGCATAACAACAAAAGATGATGTGGGCATAAATAAGGGCAGCCTGTGTGTGAAGGGCCGTTTTGGATATGAGTTTATAGAAAGTGAGGAACGACTTACCAGGCCTCTTATCAAGAAGGATGGGAAGTTTCATGAGGCAAGCTGGAATGAGGCATTGAATCTGGTTGCCGAGAATTTCAATACAATCAAGGCCTCCCACGGGGCTGATGCAATTGCGGGTCTCTCTTCAGCGCGCTGCACCAATGAAGAGAACTATCTCATGCAGAAATTCATGCGGGCGGTTATAGGCACAAATAACATAGACCACTGTGCCAGGCTTTGACATTCCTCCACCGTGGCAGGTCTTGCCACAGCATTCGGCAGCGGGGCAATGACAAATCCCATCAATGACGTTTTTAAGTCAGAGGCCATTTTGGTTACGGGAAGTAACACTACAGAGAATCATCCCATCTTTGCAAACTACATCAAAGAGGCTATTTTCAGGAAAGGGGCCAAGTTAATAGTTGTTGATCCCAGAAAAATCGATTTGGTTGACTATGCAAGCATTTGGCTGCGACCAAAGCCGGGTACTGATGTTGTCTGGATCAATGGTCTGATGCATATTATCATTAAAGAGGGTTTACATGCGAAAGAGTATATAGAGGAGAGAACGGAAGGGTTTGAAGAGCTTAAGGCTTGTGTTGAGAAATATACCCCGGAATATGTTTCTGGTCTTACCGGAATACCCATATCTGATTTAATGAATGCGGCTATTGCTTTTGGAAAGGCGGAACCGGCTTCAATTATGTATGCCATGGGAATTACCCAGCACATAACAGGGACCGATAATGTGAAATCCCTGGCAAACCTTGCAATGTTGTGCGGTAATATAGGTGTTGAGGGCGGGGGTGTTAATCCTTTGCGAGGACAGAACAACGTCCAGGGGGCATGTGACCTTGGCGCTTTGCCAAACGTGTTAACCGGTTATCAACAGGTTACCGATGATGAAGTTAGAAAGAGGTTCGAAAGGTCATGGGAAGTGGAACATCTTCCGGAAGCGCCTGGAATTACTGTTACTGAGATGTTTAATGCTGCGGAAGAGGGAAAAGTTAAGGCTATGTATATTATGGGGGAAAACCCCATGCTCAGCGATCCTGATTTGAATCACATAGAAAAGTGCATTAATTCGCTGGAATTCCTGGTGGTTCAAGATATATTCTTGACAGAGACTGCCAAACATGCCGACGTAGTCTTTCCAGGGGTGTCTTTTGCTGAAAAGGAGGGAACATTTACAAATTCGGAAAGAAAGGTTCAACGGGTAAGGAAGGCGATTCAACTGGAAGGAGAAGCAAGGGAAGACTATTGGATAATTAGTGAGCTATCCAAGAGGATGGGATTTCAGATGGATTATGACGGCCCCGGGGAGATCATGGAGGAGATATGCAAAGTAACGCCCAGCTATAGAGGTATAACCTATGAGCGAATCGAGAAAGAGGGCATCCCATGGCCGTGTCCGGATGAAAGTCATCCAGGAACACCGGTGCTTCATGTAGGGCAATTTGCAAGGGGGAAAGGACAGTTTAGCGCCATTGATTATAAGGAACCTGCTGAGTTGCCGGATGATGAGTATCCATTTTTACTGTCAACAGGAAGGGTGTTGGAGCATTTCCACACGGGCACAATGACTCGTGAGGGAAGGGGCCTCAACATGCTTTATCCTGAGCTTCTTGCAGAGATAAACCAGGAGGATGCCTCAAACCTGGGGATTGGGAACGGGGATGTTGTTCATGTAGCCTCTCGACGCGGAGACATCGAAGTTAAGACAACGATAAGTGAACGACCTGACAAGGGTGTCATTTTTGTTCCTTTTCATTTTAAAGAATCACCTGTCAATGTATTGACAATAAATGCCATTGACCCAATAGCCAAAATACCGGAATACAAAGTGTGTGCCGTGAGGGTTGAGAAGGTGGTTTAACGCCACTGACAAAACTCTTGAAGGAGAAAAGGTACAGGCAAATGGCTAAGGGACGAGGCCGAAATAACTTCAGCAAGTTAGCGCTCAGATTTAGGTTGAATTTGTTCGATCTGAAAACGCAAAACCGGAGGAATAGCAGTGCCTATTTTGAGGATTTTGTGTTTAAAGATCGGGCAAAGCCGGCCTGAAGATGAGATGTCTAAATGGGGAAGTTATTTCAGCCTCGACCCTTAATACATGAACCCAG
>DAOWME010000110.1 GCA_030643245.1 Deltaproteobacteria bacterium | reverse complement strand
CCTGCCACCAGCACGTTAACCGGATGCCGCTTCGAGAGATTGTTGATCCGCTCAAGGTTGTCTATTACATCCTCACGCAGGAAAAAATGTTCTTCCGCTTCAGGAATCGTACAAGAAATATCTAAGTTCCCCATGCCAGCCGTGTCCTCCTTTTAATGGTTAGGGACGGGGCCGAAATAACTTCCCCAACTATGCATCTCATCTTCAGGCCATCTTTGCCCGATCTTCAAACACAAAATCCTCGAAATAGGCAAAACTATTCCTGTGGTTTTGTGTTTTTAGATCGAACAAATCTAACCTAAATCTGAGCGCCAATTTTAGAAAGTTATTTCAGCCCCGTCCCTTAAGATCTGGGAAAAGCTCCCGTTCCCGTTTTCCCGAAAACTCAGTGCGTCGAGAAATGTCATGTTTTAAGATTATCCTTCTATCAGAAATGTTGAAACACGCATAATAATTCCTTTCCATGGTTATGGGCAGCTATGTTCTGTAGCTTCTTTTCCACGGATCTTTTTTACAAGTCAAATAGTCTTTTATGGCCTCTTTCAAGGTGTTTGAGGCGAGAAGGGAGCAGTGCTCGCTCTCCTCAGGCAGACCCCCCAATTCATCCAGGATAACCTCCTTGCTTACCTTCAATGCTTTCTCCACAGTCTTTCCGATCGCCAGATCAGTCGCCATACTTCCAGCTGCAATGGAGGTCCCACAACCATCGGTCATAAACGTAGCGTTTACGATTCTGCCATCTCTGACTCTCAAGAATATTTCCATGGTGTCACCACATGGACCCCTTATAGAGCAAACGCCATCGGGATTTTCCATTTTGCCGATATTCCTGGGGTTTAACCATCGATTAACAACCTCTTCCGAGAATGTCTCCCGAGCGTCATTTATGATCGATGTCTGCATCTCTTCAACCATTTTATCCAGGTCAGACGTGTCTTGCCCAGCCATACTCAGATCTTTCTCCTCCGCTGTTCCATGTCTTGAACTTTGCCCCCTCAACCTCTTCTGCAACCGCCGCCGCCGGAACAAGGAGGCTTGTCGCATCGTTCTTCCGCTCCGCAACACGTAGTTCCCGGATGTCGGGCGCTATCCGTTGAAACGAAGGATGAGACGGACATCAACTTCCGCAAATTATGACTTCCACAGTTCTTGCATACAGGAAGGTCGCTATAGGAACCGATACCTGTCAGTATTTCTGATACTTGACCACATTGATTACAACGATATTCATAGATTGGCACAACAAGTACCCCTTCACGTTCAATCACCCTTCAAAAGCGTATTGAGCTCCTCTGCCATTCGGTGATCCACAACGTTCATCTCCAAGCATTTTACTTCTTCCATCTCTTTGACCGCCTCTTGAACCTTAAGGGCCAAAGAAAAGACCAAGGGACATACGGGAGAAGACGGGCGGAATGCAAACCTTACCTTACCTTCAGTCGTAACCGTCAAATCTTTGATCAACCCCATGCTCACCACATCCAGCGTAGTCCCGGGGTCCTTCACCGCTCTCAGTTTTTCGATGATCTTATCTCTCAAACCCATTTCCAAGCCCAGCCTCAATCCTTGCCCACATCCTCTTTATTATATCAGTGACAACCCCTGAGTCGTATTCCGTTATTGTCTGACGCGCCACCATTGCCCTGGTTACAATGGGATCATAAGGAATTTCTCCCACAACCTCAATATTCCTCTCCCTGCAGTATTCTTTTATCTTCTCGGTGTTTTCCGTATTGATGTCGAACTTGTTTACACAGACCATGGCCCGAAGATTAAAATGCCCGGCAACACCCAGCACCCTTTCCAGATCGTGAATGCCTGAAAGCGTCGGTTCAGTGACTGCCAAAACAAGGTCCGCACCTGTGATAGCCGCGATGACAGGGCAACCTATACCCGGAGGGCCATCTATGATAATCAAATCCTTGTTTTCTTCTTCTGCTATTAACTTAGCCTGTTGCCTCACCAGAGAGACAAGCTTTCCGGAGTTATCCTCCGCGATCCCCAGCTTACCATGTACCATGGGACCGAATCGTGTGTCGGATATAAACCAGTGCCCGGAGAATTTCTCCTCCATTGTTATGGCATCATTCGGGCATGCATGCATACAGAGCCCACACCCCTCACAGGAGATAGGGTCTATTACAAAATCATGTATGGCCCCAAAGCGGCAGACCTCCATACAGATGCCACATTCATCACATTTATCCTTGTTCATAAGAGGGGCGCGTCCCCCGTAAAACGCCTCTTCCTTTTTTATGCGCGGTGTCAAGATCAAGTGAAGGTCGGCTGCATCCACGTCACCATCCGCCATAACCTGTCCCTGGGCAAGCGCTGCGAAAGCCGCTGTTATGGTGGTCTTGCCGGTACCCCCCTTGCCACTGATCACGGTTAGCTCTTTCACCCACTCTCCTCCTGAACTCTCTTTCCTATCTGATTGTAGAGATCTTGAAACCTGCTTCTGTATTCAGGGATCTCTTCCACTAATGGGATACCTTTTGAATAGGCCTCCGCTATCCTCCTGTCCTGGGGGATCTCCATCAAAACAGGGATAGATTCATATTCACAATACTGCCAGACTTCTCTATCCCCAATGTCGCAGCAGTTAACAACAATCCCCAGAGGTATCTTCAGCTTTCTCACCATCTCCACCGCAAGCCTCAGATCATTCAACCCAAAGGGTGTAGGTTCTGTAACCAGGAGGCAGAAATCGCTTCCTTTTACCGCCTCCACCACAGGACATGAAGTGCCCGGTGAAGAATCGATAATCACAGTTTTATCGTTATTGATGAATTGCTTTTCCGTGCGGATGAGCGGGGGCGCCATAGGTTCTCCCACATTCAAAAGACCGTGAACAAACTCAATATCTCCGGCTTTTCCCCTTTCGATTACACCGATTTCTCTCTCCACCTCTTCTATAGCATCCTCCGGGCAGATATATGAACACCCCCCGCAGCCATGACATAGCTCAGGGAAGAAGAGCACCTTCTCCTTTACGACCACAATAGCATTGAACTCACAGACCTTGGCACACTCACCACAGTAAGTACACTTGGATTTGTCCACCTGAGGGACTGGAATACCCACAGAGATCCTTTCTTCTATTTGAGGCTTTAAAAAAAGGTGTCCGTTCGGTTCTTCCACGTCGCAGTCCACGTACTGGACACCTTCTAAAGAAAGGGCGAGATTGGTCCCTATGGTTGTCTTCCCAGTCCCTCCTTTGCCACTCGAGATTGATATGATCATATTCACCCATCCTTGACTGAAAGGCTAGAACCTCTCTATTCGAATTCCCTATCCCTTTGTCATGGTGGCGCCGCATTTTGGACAGTTTATCTCGTAACATGGGGATCCTACCTGATGCGGCACAGTATTACCGCAACTTGGACAAACACACTCCCCACCAGGACCGGAGCCCGGCCTGTTTCCACCCATCCGGCCCCTGCCTCCGCCCCCTCTGCCTATTCCCGTGCCCGGGCCGCTTCCCCCGGGGGGACCTGTTCCATCTCCTCTTGGCATCTTTCTCCCTCCTTTCTCTTTAAAAAACTGATTACTCCAGAAATTTTGAAACTCAATTTATAAGCTACAAATGGCTTAAAGGCATAATTTAAATGAATTTCAAAATTTATGTTACTCTTTTTTCTTGAGAGCTTCCTTTACATTTGAAATCCCTGCAACTCGCTTTTCGGTAGAAGGGTCCCCCCCCCCTTTAAGCTTGTCTATCCTATCCATGATGTTGTCCAACTGAGATCTGAGTGCGCGAGACTCTTCCTTCAGGGTCTCAAGCTCAGTTTCTCCGGAAGGCTGAACCGGCCCAGTGCCCACGCCTCTTCCCATCCCCATGCCACGCCCCATGCCTCTCCCCATACCAAAATGAGCTTTCACTGAAGGGCCTGAAGTAGACGGTTTTAACCTTCCGTTTTTGTAGCCTTCCACTGCATCCCTGACTTTTCCGGCAACTCCTGTAATAATACTTATGCCTGCCGCCTCCAATGTGTCATATGCATTCGGCCCCACATTCCCCGTAAGGACAACCTCTACACCTTTACCGGCTATAAACTGGCCAGCCTGTATCCCGGCCCCTCCGGAAGCACCTATGCTGGCATTATCTATGGATTCATATTCCATGGTATCCGTGTCAACAACAGTAAAGTACTGACACCGACCAAAGCGCGGATCAATCGCTGCATCCAGGCCCTGCCCAGCGGCAGTAACACATATTTTCATATAAAATACCCCCTCAAATCATATTAGATTACATTCAAGTCCTGTAAGCTCATAGGGTCGACCCCGAACAAATTCCCAAGATACTACCTAATCTTCCTTCTCCAATTCACCTAGTCGACGGTCAATATAATTCAATTCTTCCTGTAACATGTGGGCTCGATCTCTCAAAAACGCTATCTCATCAGCCGGGGTCGCAGCGTATCCGAAAGACGGCATCCCTGCCCCCGGATGGAAAGGCATCTGTTGCCCATATCCTCCCGGTGGATTAGGGAAAGCCTCTCCCATCCCCCCGTAAGGAGGATAGGGAGGAGGCCAACCTCCGAACATAGGGTAAGTTGGCCATGCGTACGGTCCCCAGGGAGAAAACCATCCCGTGTGGGGATGAAATCCATAGCACATTTTTTTCTCCTCTCTTTATCTGATTCAACCACAAAGGGTAGTCATGGCAATGATAGATAGCTGCCATTTCCTATGAATACCCTTTCAAAGGAAAGGACAAGAGGGTTTACCACCCGAATCCTCTGCCCGTGCTTCTTCCTCTACCTCTACCCATTCCGAATCCTCTACCCATTCCGAATCCTCTGCCCATACCCCTGCCCCCTCCAAAACCGCCGTATGGGTATGCATGGTAAGAGGCATAAGGATAATTTCCGTATGGGTATGGTCCTCCGTACGGGGCTTCCCCTCCGTAAGGGCTTGCGTAAGGGCTTCCCATATAGGGAGCCCCCATTCCCGCGTAGTTGGGGTTACAATATCCCCTCCCGCCCCCGGTCATTGGGCCGAGTCCTCTTGGTCCTGTACCATCAAATCCCGGCATAGTTCTCACCTCCTTTCAATGATCACATATGTTAGATCCAATCACTAACCTGTCATTAAGGAAATCCTCGAGTACCTGATCTATCAAGCCTGAGGCTCCAGTAATGACAGTGATGCCCTTTTCGGCAAACAAACCCTGTGCCCTTCCTCCCATACCACCAGAAATGATGCAATTCACTCCCTTGCCGGCGAGGAAGGCCGGTAAAACACCAGGCTCATGGGATGGAGCGTCTATCTGGGTCTTAGTCATCACCCGTCCGTCCTCTATCTCAGCAATGGTATAGACTGCACAATGGCCAAAATGCTGGGAAACCGTGGCGTCATCCGTAGCGACAGCTACTTTCATTCTTCATACCTCCTATTATCAACGTCCTTTACCCTTCAACATCTCCCTTACCTTTGAAATGCCAGTGACTCCTCCCTCGCCCTGAGAGGATTTTGATCCGGAATTATTTCCAAATTCCTCACATTTCTTGCCGATCTCGGAGAAGGCTCTTGCTGCCTTCGAATCCGGGATACTTTCCACAAAAGGCACACCCCTGTCGGAACTTTGAACAATTTCCAGATCAAAGACAACCCTTCCGAGAAACGGCACATTGAGTTCGCGAGCCGCTTTCTCTCCCCCTCCCACCTTAAATAGATCGATAGACTTGCCACAGTGAGGGCAAGAAAACCCGCCCATATTCTCAACAATCCCCACCACTGGGATCTTCAACATCCGGCTGAAACTAACCGCTTTCCTTGAATCAAGGAGGGCCACATCCTGGGGGGTGGTAACGATGATCGAACCATCCACATCATTGATCAACTGGGCGATGCTCAGCGGTTCGTCCCCTGTCCCGGGAGGGAGATCAACGATGAGGTAATCGAGATCACCCCACAACACCTCACTCAAGAACTGTTTAAAAGCTTGGTGTTTAAGCGGCCCTCGCCATACAACGGGACTATCAGAATCAGTCAAAAGAAATGCCATACTGACGACCTTGAGATTTGGGGAAAGTGAAACCGGTTTTATCCCGTCAGGGGACGCGTCGAGTCTCCCATGATCCAACCCCAACATCTTGGGAATATTGGGGCCGTGTACATCCGCATCGAGCACTCCCACTTGGAGCCCGTTTCTGGCCAAGGTTACCGCTAAATTGACAGCCACTGTGGTTTTGCCTACGCCCCCCTTCCCACTCATCACCATAAACTTATGCTTTATCCGCCCCATGGTTTTCTTGAGCAATTCCTCTGAGTGGGCTTCTTTCTCCGCTTCCGAGCAACTCCCCTGTTCACCACAGGGTTCACAAGTAGAATCCTTGTTGCATCTCTCCTGACTCATAACGCCTCCTCTTATTCCTTTTCCTTGTCATCCATCATCCATGGTGGGCCGAAAAACCTTCCCTTCTTATCTTTGAACCCCATTCGTTTCCTCCTGCATAGTCTAACTCCCGGCTGCAGATTCCCATCTAAGAATAAACTCAGGGCATCACTAGCTTCACCAGCTATCTCGGGAATAACTGATATCCCTAAATCTTCAAGCTGTCGGTGGCAAAACCCATCAATCCCTCCACAGATCAGCGTATCAACCCCCAGGGAAGCAAGCTGGTTGAACCACTGAGAAAGCGCCAACCCAGCCATGGATATTGTCTTCCTGGACAAGACCTCCCCATCTTCTATCGTCAGTATCCACATCTCCGGGGAAAAACCAAATCGGGGAGAAATCCAAACACCGAAAAGAGGAATGGCAACCGTCATCTTTCACCTCCGGCAATTCTAATAATGGTTAACCGTTCCATTACAGTTTGTGTTGTGACAGAACCATCCATAACCACTGAATTATTGGAAAAACCCATAATTAGAATTGCTGCCTAGCCTCCATGCATTCATTTTGTGCATTCATTTTGAAAATGGTGCAAGGAGTGTGCCACTAAAAAACAGTTGGCATAATATTTCTAAAGTTCTGCTATTACCATAAGTTACGTGGTTTGGTTACTCCAGGGAAGGGACCGGTTGGAGGGATGTTGAGACGCAACAATGCATCATGTTGTATAGAACAGTTGCAATAATGCAACTCTAGCTCGGGTATTGATTACGTGGTATTCTGACTCTCGGTTCAGCAAATGCCATTATTTTTCTGGAAGCCAGGAGTGAAAAAGGGGTTGGGTTGCCGAGACGAACAGCATATTTCGAACTCTTTTATAAGACTAAAGGCGGTACTTCTTTATCTTTCTCCAGAGCGTCGAACGGTTAACCCCCAGTTCCTTAGCGGTTGCCATTCTATTCCCACCGTGTTTTTCCAGGATTTTGCGTATTAATTTGGCTTCAGCATTCTTCAACGGATGCGTCAGGGGTTCTGTTCCGGGGGTATCCCCATTCTTACCGCCCTCAGTGAGTCCCGGTGGGAGGTGTTTTATCTCTATGATTCTCTGCTTGCAAAGCACAAAAGCGTGTTCAATAATGTTCTCCAATTCCCTTATGTTGCCCGGAAAGTTGTAACTCATTAAGAATTCCATAACATCATCAGATACTCCGATAATACCCTTACCTCTCCTTAAATTAAACTTGTGTATAAAATTCTCAGCCAGGAGCGGGATGTCTTCCCTACGGTCAGCCAGAGAGGGAAGTTCTATCTTAACCACATTGATACGATAGAAAAGGTCCTCCCTAAACCTCCCGGTCTTCACCAGGTTGGAAAGCTCCTGGTTAGTGGCGGTTACTATCCTTACGTTGGCCTTGACCGGGGTTATGGCTCCCAATGGTTCATACTCCTTCTCTTGTAGAACCCTAAGGAGCTTTACCTGGAGGGCCGGTGACATATTCCCTATCTCATCTAGAAGGATGGTGCCTCGTTCTGCCAAGGCAAATCTGCCCGGTTTATCCTTCTTTGCATCAGTAAACGCTCCTTTGACGTAACCAAAGAGTTCGGACTCGAGAAGTGCATCAGGGAGGGCGCCGCAGTTCACCTTGATATAAGAGTGATCTTTTCGGTGGCTGAGGTTATGAATAGCCCTGGCGAAGAGCTCCTTACCGGAACCGCTGGGTCCCTGGATGAGGACAGTGGAATCGCTTTCAGCAATATCCGGAAGGATATGGAATATGGCCTGAATTTGATGACTTTTGCCAATGATGTCTTCCAGGGAGTATTGCTTGGATATCTCCTTCTTCAGTTCTTCCACCAGCGAGAGGTCCTTGAAGGTTTCCACTGCTCCAATCACCTCTTCCTTCCCATCTCTCAGTACAGCGGTACTGACACTCACCGGCACCTCTTTCCCTTCTTTGTTCAAAATATTGACCGGGATGTCAATAACAGGTTTGCCCGTGCTCGCGGTCTGTCTGAGAGCACAGTTAGTTTGGCAGATATTAGTCCTGAAGATATTGAAACAGTTCTGTCCGATAGCCTCTTCCCTGCTGAAGCCGGTGATCTTTTCCGCTGCCCGGTTAAAAGAGGTAATCTCCTCCTGGTTATTAATCGTGAAGACCCCATCAGCGATGCTATCCAGGATGATATTGAAGAAAGAAACGTTCTTATCTGTTCTCATGGTTGGTTTACCGCTCTATGACTGGTAGGCGACTCGCCCAAAAGTTTACGACCTGTGCAGTTGGTCAGGTTTACCGCTTGCCGGCTACTTATTTCGTTTGCTTGTTATGAACTACAGTCTGGCATCCGGCTGTATGTGTAATAGGATGACAAGTCTCGTTCGTATATTTAGTATGTCGGTCAAGTCCTTACGTATAACAAGCAAACAAAACAAGCAGCCGGCGCTTAACGCAATGCTGTTCACTTATTCATCAGAGACATTTAAAGATACCAGGGTTGAGTAACTGCACAGCTTGAAAGTTTGCGACCTGTGCGATTAACCATAAGCTTTTAGCAATTAGCTCATTTTGTCAAGATCTTTTTGCGTAATTTTTCAATAACTCCGCGGCTCATACTTCGACTTTTTGAAAAGTTACCTTTTTGCTCACTATCTTGGGTATCTTGATGAAGGAACTTGTGTAAAGCTTAATCAGCGGATAAACGTGAGTAAATCGGATATTGAACGGAAGGTTCATCCAGAGGCTAATAGCTGATATCTATAGGTTTTCAGATTTGTCTCCCCTTAACCCCTGCCGGGTGGAAAGGAGGTTAGGGACGGGGACGAAATAACTTCCTCAAGTTGGCGCTCAGATTTAGGTTAGATTTGTTCGATCTGAAAACGCAAAACCGCAGGAATAGTCGAACTATTTTGAGGATTTTGTGTTTGAAGATCGGGCAAAGATGGCCT
>DAOWME010000160.1 GCA_030643245.1 Deltaproteobacteria bacterium | reverse complement strand
CTGTAACTATTTAATAAAAAAGTGAAATGCACTATGAACAATCGCCGAAATCTATGATTTAATCATGACGCTAATTTCTGCCATAAAGGAGGCGTCATGATAAACTACAGCGATAAAATTGTTTTTGGTAAGATCCTGTCCCCATTAATGCTGATAATCAATAGCACTTCAGATAGGCTTGGGGACGATGACAAAAAGTATAAGCTCCTTTACCGTCGATATAGCCAAAAGGATGGTCGTATGCAGTTGAGGCAAAAAAGGTGCCGAACGGTATTGGTGGCCAATGGTAAAGTGTACGATGATCTCGTTCCCACGCAGGAGCGTGGGAACGAGGGACGAGGGAACAACTGAAATTCGAGAACTCAAGGAATTACATTCCCACAAACAATTCGCATATATCAAAGCGCAGGGAACCATTTCAGGGATTTCCTTTTTGGACGCTGATTATTAAGATTTTAAATTTAAACAAAGGGAAAATCGCAGTGAGAAAAGATAGTCTTCGGTACTGGCGTCTGTTAACGACCGGGTTTTCGAACGCATTTGAAAATATGGCTGTAGATGAGGCTGTATTAGAGGCTTGCAGGCAGGGTCAATCCCCGCCCACCATCAGGTTCTATGGCTGGGAACCCCATGCGGTCTCCTTAGGATACTCTCAACGAGTTGAAGATACGGTTAACATACAAGTCTGCGAAAGATTCGGTATCGATGTGGTTCGCCGCGCCACAGGGGGAAGGGCGGTTCTACATGACAAAGAACTGACCTACTCCTTGATTTCCCCTTTGGACAATCCGCTCTTCCCAATGAATATCCTGGGGACTTACAAAAGGATAAGCTCTTGTTTAATTGCCGGGTTTAAGAGACTGGGTATCATAGCTCAACTGGTTACCTCCAGCTCGGGAAGAAAGGGATTATTTGAGAAGAGGTCCAAGTCGAGTTGCTTCTTGTCCCCCTCATGGTACGAGATCGTGGTTGGTTGCAGAAAGATCTGCGGGAGTGCTCAAAGGCGGGTGGACGGGGCCTTCCTTCAGCACGGTTCCATCCTGCTGGGATTCGATGCCGGAAAACTATCCGAGACCCTGGTCTTTGAGGGGCTGGAGAGAGGCTACGTTATGAATCACTTAGAGACAAACATAACTTCTGTGAATGATCAGCTATGTGAGGAGATGGAATTTCTTGAGCTTCAGGAGATATTTATCGGGGGGTTTGAGGAAGGGTTGGGGATCGATTTGAAAAATGGGGGTCTCAGCCTTCAGGAAGAGCGACTGAGAGAACATTATCTCAGGAACTGCTATCTGGATCCGGGCTGGAACCTCAGAAATTAGCCACAGACGGACACAGACTGTTTTCTCTCCCTGCAACTGAAAAGCGGAAACGAAACAAGTTCAAGCTGTGCAGTTGAGCAGGATTACGTTCAAACACAAAATCCTCGAAATAGGCAAAACTATTCCTGTGGTTTTGTATTTTCAGATCGAACAAATCTAACCTAAATCTGAGCGCCAACTTGAGGAAGTTATTTCGGCCACATCCCTAACTCCCCTTCTCAGAAAGTCGGTTTGCGCATGGGATGCAATAGACCTTTCCTTCTCTCTCCACGATCTTGGTCTCCATTGTAGTTTCACCGCATAGATCGCAGACTACTGAGGCACGTATCTGTGCTTTTCCGGGGAGATCCACTCTTAGATGCTCAACAGTGAAGAGTTCTTCTTCCGGCATGGAGAGAATCCTCTCCACCATCCTTTTTCTCATCTCCTGCTCGTCCCCTTCACTCAAACCTTTGGGGGCATCCAAAGAGCCAGGACGTAAACTGACTCTCACAGCTTTTCCGCTGGTTCTCTCCGCAAATGTAAAAACCTGCTTCCCGTGGTCCTTAAATATAAGATTCCCCTTCCCAAAGGTGCAGCCCAGGAGAAACTGAACAGCATCGACACTGCATGATTTGTTCTCGACGATGGCAATCAGTTCTTCATCCTCTGCTTTCCTGAAACCAGCCTTGCCCATGGCCGTCTTAACAGCCCGATAACCAATGGCTAACCCTGGGCACGAATGACCATGAAACGCTATAGATTCTTTGTAATCTTCAGGATACATGGTTTCTTCTCCTGTAACTAACCGTTTACTGTCTATTTGTTTGCCTCTTCTTCACGATAGAACCTTATCAAAAAATCCGCATCTTTCGGGGAAAGATCGAAACGTAGAATCGCCTCGTTGACAAGCTTTTGCACAGCCTGATCAGGATCTTCCTGCAGAAATCCGGAAATCCACTTTACTGCGTTCCTTATTGCTTCCCCTTCAGGTACCGTGGTGGTCATAGTTACAAACTCCCTTCCGTCAAAATCTACCCCTCAGTGAGGCATGAACTCCTCTTTTGAGGATTGAAGATCAATCTCCAGCATCTCTTCCTTTACAGCCTCGATATTTTTGATTATCTTTCCCGAGTAACTACTGGTTGGATATTTTTTTATAACCTCCTTCAGTAGTTTAAATGATCTTGAAAGCAACTCCTTTTTCTCCATCGAGTCTGTTGTTTTCTTTGCCATGAGGAACAACTTCGCAGCTTCTCCTCTCTTTTTCCTGGCAAATTCATCGATGGATCTCTGCGTCATCTCCTGACTCTCCCGGCCGTATCTTTCGCCGTCTCTCAACTTATTCAACTCGGTGATGGCATCCTCATATCTTTCACACTCTATGAGCTTCTTTGCCATCATGAACCTTTCTTCTTCTTCCTCACCTTTAGCTTTGTTTTCTTCGAGCCTTAGGCTTCGGAGCGAATTTTCCACCGCCTCTCTCTCCTGAGGTTGCCAGATACTCGCTCTGAGGTGCAGCAAGATCCCACGGGCCTCGTGGAACCTCCGCTCGTTCATCAGATCATTTGCTCTCTTCAACCCCTCATCAAGCCCCACCTTTTTCCCTTCTTCCATCTCCCAGAGGCTATCCTGCTTCAGTTCATCTCCCTTGATACCCTCCCCTTCTTCAAGCTCTGTTCCGTCATCTTCAACTGGCACTAAATCTTCTTCGACAATCCCGTCAATAGACAACTTCTTTGTAGGCTCATCCGGTTCTCCATCCATGGGTGATGTTATCCTGTTTCTACTGGACAGGAAGATTTCCATCTTTTTGTCCAGTTCATTAGACAGCTTTTCAAAGTTTTTCAGCGCCTTTTCAGGCCTCTTTGACTTGAGATACCACTCAATTAGAGTTGCGCGTATCACTGTGGAATCCGGAGAATCGTTCTCTACCACTCGTTCAGCTACCTCTATGGCTTCATTTACCTGATCCGTAAGTGAGAGGGCGTCTGCGTAGCACAACCTGAGCTTTACTGGGATCAGGTCTTCACCATATATGGCTTCCACCCTTTTGTAAGATTCGACAAGTTTTGGATAATCCTTGCCGGCACAGCATCCCTCAATCTCCTTAATCTCCGATTCATACCTCGTAAGGAATTGTTCTTCGGCAAACCATGACTCATCCCTATCCTCAAAATAACCGCTTTCCAATCCGGTCAACTCTTGGAACAGCCTCTCTATTATCGCTCGGTAAACTTTCCTGTCCGCAGCGTAAGGACTGTATCCTGACAGCTTACTTTGTAAGTTACCGATCATCCTGTACGTTCTTATCAGGTCCTCTGCATACCATTGACTTTGTCGTAATTCAGTCAACGCCCTTGAGTCACCTTTTCCTTCTTTCTCTAATTTTCTTTCCAGGTCTCCATATTCTCTGATACGTTTTGAAAGACTCTCGACCTTTTCCTTTAAAATTTCTTCAGCTATTACAGGCCTTTCTCTTGAAGGCTGCGGTGTCCTTTTCTTCAATCCAAGCCTGGGTTTCTCAAGCACTGCGCACCCAAAAGAAAAGAGTGCCACCAGCAGGATGGGAGTAAACAGTCTTCCGATGATCTTCATATGTTCAGTTACCTTCGTTGTAACTTTTCAATAACTTACAAGTTAGCGTTGATCGAGAGTCCTAATTTTAAGTTTTATAACTTACTTCTGCGGAAATGGCAAGAAGAACCTATGAGGGATAAAACCCTTTTTCTCCATCTCCCCATAACTCTCAATCCTAATCGTCTCTCCTGAGCCCTTTTCCTCTGTGTCAAGCCGCTGAGGCAAACCGGTGAAAGGGTTCACAATTACCGATATCATTTCAGGTGCTTTCGATAGTGAGACCTCATCTGCTTCCTGAAAAACCAAATCTACAAAATCAATATGCTTCGAATATCTCTTTGTACTCACTACTATCTTGGCCGTATCTATCCAGATGGGAAGTGCCCCGGAAGCCCCATAAATCTTAATGTGTGCGTTCCTTAACGGTCGATTGTTATCGTAGCCGACATAGGATACAATCACATAACTATTATCTATATTTAAACCTTTTTTACTGTCAACGGGGCCGGGGATAAATCCGCAAAAACTCGAGTTAGTGAAGTCATTGGATGTTCCTGTCTTTCCAAAAGCAGGAATCTCAAAAGAGACGCCATCGTGTAAATCGGTACATCCAAGATCCTCACTCTTCACAAGGATCCTGCCTGATGCTCTCCTTCCGGTTCCGTGTTTAACCACGGACCTCAAGATAGGAGTAACCATATTTGATATCCTGTGATCCAGAATGCGAGAAGGCCTTGGATGGTATTCATATATCACCGCCCCGTCACGGTCCACTATCTTTTTGATAATCGGCGCGTATTTTACAGAAAGGCCTTCACCGATGGGGTAGACCTTTCCGGATAGGATCGTATGATAAATCAACGATGCCTCCAGAAGGCTGATCGCATTAGAACCCAATGGAAAAGACAAACCTTCGTCAAGCTTAGAGGAAATCCCCATCTTCTCTGCCAATTTCATCACATATCTCAGACCCACCAATACCCTGAAGTCCCTTATTCTGGATAGAACCCTAAAATCGTATCGATCAAATTCCATAATATTCTTGTGCTGTTGTTGCATACCGGCAGCAAGTCTATCTAATATATCCTGGGGGAATCCGTCGTTTGCCCCTTGACCCGGAAACCCTTCAAATCTGAGCATCCTTAACCTTTCAACGATAAGGTCTTCCCCTTCAAAGATAAGATCTGTAATCAATTCCTTCTTTGCCTCTCCAAAGGCTGCCTCCATGATTGACTTCTTGTCCACCACTATGCCATTCTTGTCCCTTATCCTTATCTTGTACTGGACATAGCTCTCATCCTCTCCATGAGTCAGTCCCACCTTTTCAGCCGTGTTCCGGAATCGATTCATGTTTAATCTGTCACAGAGGTGATAGAGAAGCCACACCGTGGCAAGATTTTCCGACTTAACGCCTGCCCATGCCATTGACACGCTAGAACAGGAGCTTTCATGATCGGGCCTTGGGCGGTAAACCGTATTTTCAAATTCAAAAGCGGTCTCAGTATTTTCCAGGGCGTCGAGACTGTTCCAGTTTAATTGCAGGGCAGCCGTATATACGATGGGCTTGAAGATTGAACCCAGCTGTCTCTTGGCATCTACCGCTCGATTGAAGAACTCGTTTTTGAACCCGCCCACCATCACCTTTATCTCCCCATTCTTCAATACGATAAGGCCCCCCTCCATTTCCGGGCTTTGCTCCAGTTCAAGTGTCAGCATGTTCGATTCGCTGTCATGTCCCTTTACGTGGACAAATACCAGGTCTCCGGGGCGGAACATCTCTAAAAACCGGCTAACATGTCTCTTCTTCAACCGAATCCCCTCTCCGAACCTTGATTTCACCCAGGCATTCGTCAACCTCGACATTCCCGGGTAACCAATCCTCCCTCCGGTCTCCTCGAACTCTACGTCGATATAGGAAGACTTACCCTTACTCACGACCTTTGAGACCCTGCCAAAGCACAAAGAACCAACTCCGGGCCTATTCGATTCCCCATCTGTAAGGCCGGCATATCGCTCTTGAATCGCTTTCCTGTCGTAACCGTTTAACTTTGTTTCTAAATAGGACAGATTTTTCTGAAGTGTAAGGAAGGCGCCTTCTTGAATTTCTTTGTCAATGGTCGTATAGATCTTGAAGCCGGAGGTGGCGATGTTATCAATACCCTGTTCAAGTAATATATTATGAAAGGGCTCTGATTCGAGCTGCTCTCGAATATAGTCGAGGATGACATTGAGTTTATATCCTATCCGCCCTTCTTTAAAGCCTATGGGTTGCTCTCTCGCAGTCTCATATTCCTCTGAGGAGATCATCCCCAATTTGTACATATTCTTGAATACATAATCCCTGCGTTGATTTGCCAGTGATATGGCACTTTCTCTGGCCTCAGGGGTCTTCTTAGTAAAGGGATTATAGCGATTGGGTCCCTTGACCGATCCGGCGATAAATGCATACTCCGCCAAGCTTAATTGGCCGGCGGGTTTGTCAAAGAAATACTCTGCAGCTACACCGATTCCCCTTCCGTTGCTGTTCACAAAAAACTGATTGGAATAGAACTCGATGATCTCGTCCTTCGTATAGTACGACTCCAATACAAGGGCATGAATCAACTCTTTTATCTTACCTCTGAAAGACCTCTTTTCCCTCTTAAATATGTTCTTCGCCGTTTGCTGGGTAATGGTACTCCCTCCCTGGACTATCCTGCCGGACCTTAAGTTGACAAAGAGTGCTCTCATGACAGCCTTTAGGTCAAAGCCATGATGTTTATAGAAACTGTGATCTTCCGCGGCTATGAGGGCATTGATGAAGTCCTTAGGGATATCAACAAACTTAAGATACCTTCTGTGTTCCTCCTGAAAGAAAACCCCTATGATCTCCTTGCCATTTTCATAGTAAACCGGACTTTCAGCAAGAATAATCTTTTGGATATTCTCCCGCTTTGTCATCTCTAAAGCCGGAATCCACTGAGTTTTATAATAAAAAAACCCGACAGAAGAGAGGATCAACAATAGTATGATAAAGATTAGAGAGAAGACTTTAAGGACTTTCATCTCATCCTGCAACAATTCTGATTTATCTTTATACTAAGGGACGGGGACGAAATAACTTCCCCATTTGTGCATCTCATCTTCAGGCCATCTTTGCCCGATCTTCAAACACAAAATCCTCAAAATAGTTCGACTATTCGGCATCCTTCATACATCAGTTTACACTTTTGAAATTATGGCTGATTCAACGGTGGTTAAATTTTAACCCGTGCAGAACTCGCATCTAAGTGAGCGTAAAGAAAGAACAGCCTCCAGCTATTAAATTTAACCTAT
>DAOWME010000062.1 GCA_030643245.1 Deltaproteobacteria bacterium | reverse complement strand
GACAAGAAATGGATAAGGGGCGAGGCCGAAATAACTTCCCCATTTGTACATCTCATCTTCAGGCCATCTTTGACCGATCTTCAAACACAAAATCCTCGAAATAGTTAAGACTATTCCTGTGGTTTTGTGTTTTCAGATCGAACAAATCCAACCTAAATCTGAGCGCCAGCTTGAGGAAGTTATTTCAGCCCCGTCCCTAGGCTATAACAGGAAGGGATATTACGGTGAATCTGTTCTCCGTCATAGGTAACACGCCGCTCATAGAATTATCTAATATGAATAAAAATTCCAGGGTAAAGATACTGGGAAAATTTGAAGGCGTCAACATAGGTGGCTCTATCAAAGACCGCACCGCCTACTATATGATTCAGAAGGCAGAAGAATCCGGAGAATTGACAAAAGACAAGATAATACTTGAGCCAACATCTGGAAATACGGGGATTGGGTTGGCAATGATAGCCGCTGCAAAGGGATACCGCATCAAGCTCTTCATGCCGGAATGTGTAAGTATGGAGAGACAATACATCCTGGCAGCCTACGGCGCGGAAGTCGTACTCACTCCGGCGAAAGAGACCACGGACGGCGCCATCAAAAGGGCACATGAAACACTGAGTGAAGCGCCGGACAAGTATTACATGCCCAACCAGTTTGACAACATCAATAATGTACTCGCTCATTATGAGACAACGGGTCCGGAGGTATTCGAGCAGACAAAAGGGGGGGTCGACATATTCATTGCCGGCATGGGAACAACCGGGACGGTAATGGGGGCGGGGAAATATTTGCGAGAGAAAAACCCGAAGGTTAGGGTCATTGGGGTTGAACCGGTGATCGGCCACACGATTCAAGGGCTAAAAAATATGAAAGAATCGATTGTCCCGAAGATCTATTGCCCTGAGAAACTCGATGAAAAGATTATCATCGATGATGGTGAAGCATTCGAAAAGACAAGGCAACTTGTTACCAAAGAGGGCCTTTTTGTCGGAATGTCAAGCGGAGCTGCAGTCGCTGCAGCATTGAAGGTAGCAAAGAACATCGATTCCGGTGTAATCGTTGTAATCCTTCCTGATCGGGGGGAACGCTACCTAAGCACCACTCTCTTCAGATCAATATGTGGAAAATGCCCTCCTTGATATAGTGCCCGTCCCTTATCAATATGCGTTGTTCAAAATCTCTTTCTGCTATCCAACAGAAGGGTAACAGGCCCATCATTTAATATGTGCACATCCATCATGGCCTGAAATTCCCCTGTAGCAACTGTTATGCCGTTACTTTCCACTTGTGAAATAAAGTAATGGTAAAGCCCCTTGGCCTTCTCAGGTTCGGCAGCCTCTGCAAATGAAGGTCTCCTTCCTTTCCTGCAGTCACCCACAATTGTGAACTGAGAGACTACCAGCAGCTCACCATCAATATCCCTTAAGGACAGATTCATTTTACCAAAGGGGTCCTCGAAGATTCGCAGGTTTGTTGTCTTAGACACTAGATAATCTGCGTCCTTTTGGGTATCACCCTTTTCAACCCCCAGGAATATGAGAGACCCCTTTCCGATTTCACCGACCAACTCATCATCGCCTACAGTGACTCTCGAGCCTTTGACCCTCTGGAGTACTGCTTTCATTTGCACCCCAACGTACCCACTAAGGGACGAGGTTGAAATAACTTCCCCATTTAGACATCTCATCTTCAGGCCGGCTTTGCCCGATCTTCAAACACAAAATTCTCAAAATAGGCACTGTTATTCCTCCAGTTTTGCGTTTTCAGATCGAACAAATCCAAACTAAATCTGAGCGCTAACTTGATGAAGATATTTCGGCCTCGTCCCTAACCTGAAAAACCCCTCTTGGAAGCCTTTAATGGGTTCAGCTTGTCTTTCTTTACCCCATTTTCTCTCTTAACATGTGTGGCGAAGTTGCATATGCCACTTGACCATTTGCTCCCAGGATCAGCACAGTATCCGCAATATTTCCCGGAAGGATACTCCTCGATCCTATCACACCCATCGCAGGAATCTACAATCGGATAGCATTTTCCCCCATTGAAAGAGCAACCTTTCTTCTTCATGAACAAGCAATTCGTGTCTAATTTAACCGTCTGACAAAGCAAATTTAATCCCTCCATTCTCTATTTAAGTGCCTCATGCAACCTGAACCCCAATAAAAAAAGCCGAATTGCCTTCAAGTTCTAAAATCAGGTAGGCAACTCGGCGGTATTATTGTTGAGACTTTATCCCCGACAAAACCTTGAATCCGGTGCCGAACAAGTAACTTTTCAAACACCCGATGGTGTCCGATTGTGCTCAACCGCAGGGGGGTGCTTAGGGATGTGGCCGAAATAACTTCCCCATTTGCACATCTCATCTTCAGGCCATCTTTGCCCGATCTTCAAACACAAAACCCTCGAAATAGGCAAAATTATTCCTGTGGTTTTGTATTTTCAGATCGAACAAATCTGACCTAAATCTGAGCGCCAACTTGAGGAAGTTATTTCGGCCACGTCCCTTATGTAAACGGAAGCACCCCTACGATGCGGCCCATATACCAGCTTTTTGAGAAGTTACAAAAAAATGCTATATTACCAAATAAAAATATATTGTCAAGGAAAATATCAGATTATATGGACTGTCTGCTTCCCTGTCCCCGGATGCGAATCTGCATGGGCAAGACATATACCCATAACGCCGTTTATTTGCAAGGAGCGACTCCAGAAGCTCAAAGACCCTAGCCCTTTATCTTCAGCCTTAGGCTGTTGCTTCTTCTACGAGTTCAACTATGTCCTTGCCTGCCAGAGATTCTTCCACCCCTTTTTCCTTGATGGCATCTTCAAACATGGTAAGGCAATAAGGACATGCAGTACATACCATGTTTGGGTTGGCATCTAGGGCGTCTTGGAGCCTCATCTCGTTTATCCTCTTTCCTAAGTGCTCCTCCATCCACATACGACCGCCGCCTGCGCCACAGCACATGCTCTTGTTTCTGTTCCTGTCCATCTCCACAATATTGATGCCCGGGATACCCTCTAAGATTTTCCTTGGTGCATCATAGATAGCATTATATCTTCCCAGGTAGCAGGAGTCGTGGTAAGCGACAGTCTTGTCGATAGGTTTGGTGAGTTTGAGCTTGCCCTTTTCGATCAGGTCCATAATGAATTCAGTGGTATGTACGACCTCAAAATCCCCTCCGAATTGAGGATATTCGTTTTTCAGGGTATTAAAACAGTGGGGACACTGGGTCACGATCTTCTTCACATTGTAATTCTTCAGTATCTCTATTGTCTCCATGGCCAGCATCTGGAAGAGATATTCGTTTCCAATCCTTCTGGCGGAATCACCACAGCACTTCTCCTCTGCGCCGAGTATGCCGAAATTCACTCCCGCCTTATTGAAGATATTGACGAGAGAGGTTGATATCTTTTTGTTCCGTTCGTCGAAAGACCCGGCACAGCCAACCCAATAGAGTATGTCCACATCGCTGTCATCGGACATTATCTTCACGCCCAGGTCCTTGGCCCAATCCGCCCTGGTAGCCCATCCTATGCCCCAGGGGTTGCTATTGTTCTCCATGTTTTTGAAGACCACCTGAACCTCGGATGGAAACTTGCTCTCCATAAGTACCAGATAGCGCCGCATGTCTATTATCTTCTGCACATGTTCATTACATACAGGACACTGCTCTATGCAAGAGCCGCAAGTGACGCAAGCCCAGATCTTATCTTCAGAGATAACGTCCCCTATTAGACTGGGGCCTTCGTACTCTTTTGTCTCTTCATCTCCGCCATTCTTGTTTTCCAGCAAAAAAGAAGCCTTTTCCAACAAGTGTACCTTGAGGTCATTGAGTAAATCTTTCGGTGAAAGAGGTTTCTCGGACAGGTAAGCCGGACAGTTTATGTCACATCTACCGCAATGGGCGCAGCAGTATAAGTCCAGTAATTGCTTCCAGGTATATTCTTCTATGTTGCACACCCCGAATGTTTCAGCCTCTTCCATATCTAATATGGGTACAAGCGCACCCTTAGGTTCCCGCGATTTGAAGTAGATGTTAAAAGGAGCAAGCAAAAGGTGGAGATGCTTTGAATAAGGGATAAGAACCATGAATCCGAGAACGAGAAGAACGTGGATCCACCAAGAAGCGACAAATAGGGCTTCCTGAGTCGTTGTTTCAATATTCGCAAAAAAGCCGGCAAACGCTGCGCCCATAAATGCCAAGGTGGGCATCTCGTGCGGATCCGTGTTTATCTCAAACCCTTCCATGATAAAATGGAAGAGCATCAGAGAAAAGATCCAGCCCAGTATGAGTACGGCTTCCAAAGAAAGCTCTAACCTGGGAGGCTTTACTATGTATCTTCTTGTCAGGCCCCAAATAACCGCGGTCATCACCAGAAGTCCGGCTATGTCAAGGATCAAAGGGAAATAGTGGGCAAAAGCGCCCCCTAAAAGATGAAAAGAGAGACCGGGTATAAAGCCTCTGGCAAACATGAATATATAGCTGAAGGCAAAACACAGGAATCCATAAAATATCGTTGCATGGCCTATACCGGCAAGATCATTCCTGGTGACATCTTTCAGGACGCATATCTGCAAAAGAATTCTTTTGAGAACGGCCTTTATCCTCTCACCCGGTTCCTTAAACCTGTCGTCTTCTTTTCCAATACGTAACACAATATAGAGGTGCCTCACCCTGTTCACAAAAAATACCAGAGCCGCAATTATTGCGATAGTCAAGAGAACAAAGTTCGGAATACCCAGGATTGTATAACTGGCAATATTCATAGTTCATCTCCTGTCGATAAAGGGGTTACATATATCAGAATTTTTAAAACTCAATTATGGGCTACAAATGGCTTATGACCATAATTCAAATAAGGTTTAAAATTTCTGATATTACTTTTCTGACAATTTCTAAAAAGAGCCCACGCATTAATGCGTGGGCTCCTCAACAATTTCGCTTCTCAATCCCGCAACCGGAATGCTCTTGTTTATTACTAACCTTCGGCCTTTAGTTTCTTTATTTCTTCCGTTAAGACCGGCACAACCTTGAGCAAGTCATCGACTATACCATAATCGGCCTTCTGGAATATGGGGGCCTCCGAATCCTTATTTACGGCAACAATATACTTCGATGTGCTCATACCTGCCAAATGCTGGATCGCGCCCGAGATACCACAGGCTATATAAAGGTTTGGAGAAACTACCTTTCCGGTCTGTCCTACCTGATCATCCACAGTTCTCCATCCGGCGTCAACAGCCGCCCTGGAAGCCCCTACAGTCGCCCCCAGAACATCGGCCAGGTCTTCTATCAGTTTGAAGTTCTCCGGGCCCTTCATCCCTCTTCCACCAGAGACGATAACCTCCGCCTCGGTAAGATCCGGTTTTTCACCGGCAGTCTTCATGACCTCCTTAACGGTAGTTCTGATATCATCGGGGCTGATATTTACGTCTACCTTTACGACCTCTGCCTTCTTCGACTCATCCGGTGGGCTGACCGGTAGAGCATTAGGTCGTACTGACGCCATATTGGGCTTGCTGTCCGTAAAGGACAGATCAACATATGCCTTCCCTGCAAACATCGGTCTCGTTGCGGTGAACTTGCCATCATCATCGAGACCTATGTCTGTGCAATCGGAAGCCAGACCGGTTTCAACTCTGGCGGCAACCCGCGGAGACAAATCTTTACCAAGAATCGTTGCACCATAAAGAACGATGGCAGGCTCATTCGCCTTTATTAAGTCAGCCATCACTTTCGCATAAGCATCGCATGTATAATCTTTTAATACTTCATTATCAGCCACATATACTTTATCAGCGCCGTACTGACCAAGTTGTTCTGCCAGAGATTCTATACCAGAACCCATCAGGACAGCCGAAAGGTCTCCCCCCAGTTTCTCAGCCATCTTCTTGCCTTCGCTCAGCATCTCTAAAGCGACTTTTTTTACCCTACCATCCTTAACTTCTGCAAAAACCAATACGCTGTTACCCATTAATTAATCCCTCCTTTCCTAAATTACCTTCGCCTCTTCCCTGAGAAGCTGAACAAGCTTTGGGACGGTCTCCTGAGGCCCTTCCCCTTCTATGACCTTGCCGGCGGCACGCTCAGGAGGAGGGGTCATCTTTGTTATTATCGTCTTCGAACCCGCACAACCAACACTGTCCGCACTCAACCCCAGCGCTGCGAGGTCCTTAGTGTCCAGGGGTTTCTTCTTGGCCTTCATTATCCCGGGTAATGAAGCATACCTTGGTTCATTTAGACCCTTCTGTGTTGTCAAAACGGCCGGCAAGGAAACATCCAATACGGCCAGGCCTCCCTCTACTTGACAATGCACTGTTGCAGATTTGTTGTCGTCCGCGATCTCCAGTTTCTGGATCAATGAGGCGTGGGGAAACCCTAACAACTCTGCCAATGTTTGTCCCGTCTGCGAGAGGTCATCATCGACGGCCTGTTTGCCGCACAAGACCAGATCATATTCTATGCCCTTCAAAGCTTCAGCCAACGCCTTAGCCGTTGCAAAGGCATCGCCTCCTTCAAGAGCCGGGTCGTCCAGGTGTATGGCCTTATCCGCTCCCATAGCCAGCCCGGTCCTTATGGTTTCAACAACCCTGCTCGGCCCCATACAAAGAATCGTAACGCTGCCACCGAATTTCTCCTTGATCTGTAATGCTTCTTCCACGCCATATTCATCATAGGGGTTCATGACATACTTCAAATCATCCGTAATAATGTCCGAACCGTCCGGCTTGACCTTTATTACTGATTCGGTGTCCGGAACTTGCTTTACACACACAACTACATTCACCGTAAACCCTCCTTCTCCTATTGATATTTAAAATATTTAAGCTGGTTAGAAATTACCTTTTAAGTTAAACCTCCACCCCCTCTCTCTGGCATTTGCTTTGAGACTAATGTAACTTTTTCCGTCCCACGGGCAATCAACCACTCTCTTCAATCATTCCTTTAATGAAGATATCGCTTATCAATTCGGCAGACACGGACAGGCTAACCCTTTTCTTGGGTGACAGCACCCAAAACCTTGCCACTTCATCCAGTGCCCCCCAAAAGGCCCTGCTTACAATGGTTGGGTTTATCCCCTTCTTGATTATCCCGCCCTTTTGTCCTTCTCTTATTATGGAAGAAATAATCTTCAAATACTCAATAAATTTTCTGTTTACATACTCCTTCATAAACTTACTGCTTTGCCGTAACTCAACCTCCATAATGGCTGCCAGATCCGGATTCTCCTTCTTAGAATTCAACTGAACAATCGCAAACCTCTTAAACTTGTCCAAAAGGTCTTCCTCTTTGTCGATCTCTTCTTTCATATTCTCTATAGCCTTTCCCATCTCTTCCTCAAAGAGGGAAATCAGTATGTCATCCTTATTCTTAAAATAGAGGTAGATAGTGCCATCCGCAACCGCAGCTTCCTTAGCAATCTCCGAGACCTTTGAATTGTAAAAACCATTATGGGCGAAAACCTTAATAGCGGCCTGAAGAATTCTCTTATGTTTGTCCTCTGCCTTTGTTGGCACAATCGCCATTCCACCCCTCTGAATTTTCCACAGATCGTCATCAGAGACAGAATCGGCTGTCGCGCCATCAACACCTTTAGTAAATAGGCGCTCCGTTCCCGTCTCATAAACACCTGAAGGAAGATAATGAATGATTATTCATTCAGTAAAAATTTAGCATAGAGGTGATTTACTGTCAAGGAATTTTCTTCTGTATCAACTATAGGTAGGTCTGTATCAAAAGAAAAACGCTGAGCATCCTTCATAGATACAAAAAAGTAGTTTACTCTTTACTTGTATCTCTCCAGGTTTCAGGCCTTGTGTTTCTCTTTACTGACACCTGAAACCTGACACTGAAAAGCCATGTGAGGGGCAATTTTCATCAGCCCGGAATTTGTCTATTGACGCCCGCATCCTTGAAAAGTGTAAATCGATAAATGAAGGACGCCGACGCTGACACTTATATTTTAGGCTGCAACCATCCCCACTCTGTAACACCTCAGACAGCGGTCTGCCTCACTCATTGCCTCAAGGGAAGTATATCCTTGCTCTACCTCTTTAAAACTTTTTTTTCTTTCATCAGGTGGAAGCATCCTCACATGCAGCCTTTTTCGGCCTCCTAAAAATCCTATTTTTTCCCTGGGATCGAAAACTTTAACCTCCTCGAATAACTTGTCAAAATAATCATCCTCAGTCGTCTCCAACTGTCTACCGTTTATGAGATGATCGATATTTATCGCGGCCTTTCTTCCACCCGCACAGGCACGAATGAGTGTAGAAGGCCCGGTGACACAATCACCTGCTGAAAATACCTTCGGATTGCTTGTTTTCTTTGTGAAGTCGTCCACAATCAGCGTATTCCTTTTGGTTGTCTCTATCTTATCTTCACCTTCAAATAATCCCAAGTCAATCGCCTGACCTATAGCCGGCACGAGAATATCACAGTCTATTGCAAATTCAGACCCTTCAATGGGAATGGGGCGCCTGCGTCCGCTTTCATCCGGCTCGCCAAGCTCCATACGAATACATTCAACGCCGACCACCCTTCCTTCTTCTGTCAGGATTTTTGTCGGATTTGTTAAGTAATGGAACTGTACATCCTCTTCTTTAGCATCTTTGATCTCAACATGATCTGCAGGCATCTCTTTTCTTGTCCTCCGGTAAACCAGGTTGACATCATCCTTACCAACCCGGAAAGAGGAACGCACACAATCAATCGCAACATTTCCGCCACCTACAACAACAACCTTTTTCCCCTCAGGATAAGGGTCAATCCCCATGTTGATGTCTAAAAGATATTTTACGCCGGGAATAAATCCCTCGTAGCCTTCATCTTCTCCCTCGAGTCTCATCTTGGTATTAGATTGAGCTCCTATGGCAATGAATACTGCATCGTTTTCTTCTTCGATGTCGGCTAGTTTAACATCCTTTCCCACTGTGGTATCGTACTTGATGGTGACCCCCATCTTTTGAATATGCTCAACCTCAAAACCGATGATATTTCTTGGCAGGCGATAATCGGGGATACCCATGGCCGCCATTCCACCCGGTTCTCCCAGTCTCTCGTAGACGGTCACCTCGTGTCCCAACCGTGCCAGATGATAAGCACAGGTGATGCCTCCCGGACCGGCGCCGATAACTGCGACCTTACCGGTCTTCTCTGAAGGCGTTGCCTTAAATGACGCTTCCCCCTTTTTTCCAAGGCTATTATCCGCAACAAAACGCTTGAGGTGTTTTATTGAAACAGGCTCGTCCAAAATTGTTCGACGACAATGTTCCTCACATGGTCTAACACAGACTCTCCCCACCACCCCGGGAAGGGGAAGCTTCTCTGTAATTATATTTAAAGCTTCCTGATGTTTACCTTCCCTTATGCACTCAACATATTTTGGAATATCCAAATGAATAGGGCAGGCATCCTGACAGGGAGCTGTAAGTTGATAGTGGTATTTTCCTTTTGGGATGGGTTTTTTGTCTGCTACCGCCTTATCGAATTCTTTGGCAAAGTATTTCACCGCATCTAAAAGTGGCACCGGACCGGATTGCCCGATATTGCATTTTGAACCTTCCCGAACAACATCACCGATGCGAGTAATAGTCTCCAGGTCTTCATGGGTGCCGTTCCCCTCGCAGATTTTTCCCAGGATATCCGCTAAGACCTTCGTACCAACACGACAGGTAAAACACTTCCCGCACGATTCGTCTTGTATGGCTGTTAAGTAAGCCCTACACAGGTCAACAATATTAATGTCCTTAGACCTCAAGACAATGCCATACCAACCGATCAATGCCTTAATGTGATCGTCCCCTCCAAATTGTTGGGGCAAGGAAACGTTTTCCGGTATCTCATGATCCTCCGGATCTTTCTCCCTGTTGTCTACAATTACATCTCCCCATGAACTAAAAAGAATATCAGTCATTACTTACTCCACTCCATCGCTATCATTCAATAACCTGTGGAACTAAAGGCAGGAACCCTCAAATTCGCCCGCCTCGATCCATATCCATCTCGGAACAAAGACCATCGGCACAGAATGCTTTAACTACCCATTTAAATCTAAGATATCGGGGTTAAAAATTTCAAGCTGTGCAGTTGGTCAAGTTTACCGCTTGCCGCCTACTTGCTTCGTTTGCTTCTTATGAACTACAGTCTTGCATAAGGCTGAATGTGTAATGAGATGAAAAGTCTCGTATGTCTATTTTAAAAGTTGGCCAGGTCCTTACGTATAAGAAGCAAATGAAGCAAGCAGCCGGTGCTTAACGGAATCCTGCTCAACTGCGCAGGTCCAAAAATTTCCACATTTTATCGAACGAACTCCATTCTCGCCAATAATTCCTATAACCTCTTTCCATAACTCATCTCGATGGTCTTAACGAGGCTTGTTAAGGTCGTGTTCACAGGAACCGGCACCCCCAACCTCTTGCCTTCATCGACAATAGCCCCATTTATATAACCTATTTCTGTCTTCTTGGCTCCCAAAACATCTTGAAGCATTGATGAAATATTGGTCGCCGTTGCTCGACACACATCCTCTACTTTCCTTACAGGATTGTCATAGGCCACCTTAATGCCCTTCACTTCTACAACCGACATCGCCTCTTCCACAGATGCCCGCAAAACCCCTCTTGCCGGTTCATGTTCAACCAGTTCCCCATTCCTAAGCCTGAGAACAGCAGTCAAGGCATTTATGCCTACATTAATCAAGAGCTTGCTCCATATGAGCCCCTCAACGTCATCCGTAATCTTGGTCTCTATGCCGGCTGAGTTGAAGATATCGGATATGATGTTGATCCTCTTAGAAGGTTTTCCATCCAGTTCTCCGATGGTTGTTTCACCTATACCGGCGTGCCTAATATGCCCCGGTCCAAGAACTGTGGCCCCTTGAGAAGTCGTACCGCCAATGACCTTGTCCCTCCCCACAATCTTTGAGATGGTCTCCACGTTGCCGGAACCATTTTGTAAAGTGAGAAGGAGCGTGTCTTCTCCCATAAGCGGCAGTACGTCCTTTGTTGCTTTTTCCGTATCATAAGCCTTGACACATATGATGATAACGTCTGCCTCACCTATATCCCCCGGATTGGTCGTCTGATTTACATGTACTATGTGGTCACCACTTATACCTTCTACAATCAAACCATCTTTACTTATCTTGTCTGCCCTTTCCTGGTGTTTGTCTAGAAGCCACAACTCCTCTCCCATCTTCGATAGAAAACAGGCGAACAGACTTCCCATGGCCCCTGCTCCCACTATACATATCCTCATGATTTATCTCTCTAATTTCTCTATTATTTTGTCCACCTCTTCCATAATCCCGGAACTCAGCTCAAAAGGTGGGATGCCTCTAAGATCCGTTTCTATTATCTCCGGGTCTGAAGAGATGGCGCCCAAGAAGTCGAAGCCCTGCATTTTACTGGATATAAACTCCCTGTCTTTATCGCTTCTAACTTTATTGGCTATTACTCCGATCTTTTCTATACCGATATCCTTGGCTAATTTCCTTATCCTATATGCCGTATCTATACTCCTCTTCCCTGGCTCAACAACCACTATTAGCATATCCACGGCCTTGGCCGTGGCTCTCCCCAGGTGCTCCACCCCGGCTTCCATGTCCAAGATAACCACCTCTTTTCTTACCAGCAGAAGGTGGGATACCAGTGTCCTGAGAAGAACACTCTCCGGACAAACACAACCACTCCCTCCCTTCTTAACGGTTCCCATAATCATCAACCGTATACCCTCATGTTCTGCGCAAAATCTTTCCGGTATATCATCGACCCTGGGGTTCAGCGTAAAAAAGCCACCAGTGGATCCCGGTTTTGCACCCGTCCTCTCTTCCACAAGCTTGCTCATGTCGGCTATAGGCGTTATATCATTCGGGCTAGGGAACCCAAGTGCCAAGGCTAGATTGGCGTTTGGGTCGGCATCTATGGCCAGTACGGAATAGCCATCATCTTGGAACCTCTTGGAAAGACAAGCAGCGATAGTAGTCTTTCCTACCCCCCCTTTGCCCGTGACTGCAATTTTCATTATTGAAGTATCCTATCGAAACAGCAACTGAGAAAAACTCGACCCTTATCTCAAAAAAAGCAGACTTGTTTCAGTTAATGGAAAACATTTTACTTAACACTGCTTCATATTGTCAAGTAAAGATTGTTGAAAACATCAATTCTTATTTAGTTTCCATCCAGAAATGGCCCTTTTTCCCCTGAGCTGCATTCTCCTCCGGTTTCCGCCTGCGACGTACGACCATGTACGCCTCGGCGCAAACCGTCGTGCGGCCTTGCTCAGAGAAAAAATTGCTCATTTCTGAATTGGAGACCAACTCGTGCCCTTTTCTCAAGAAGTCCATTTATGGATGGATACTAATTATGGAACCTCTCATAAATACATCAGTTCCCTGGAGTGTATCCCTAAAGTACTATGCCTAAACCATATCCTTCTGATCAGATTTAAGCATCTTTGTTATAATTTGGTATTCCCGATCAGTACCATCATAATCATACGTTGCCTCTTCACCACTCATAGGAATTAATTCAAGCCTGCCATTAAAAAATTCGGAGACAATGTTCGCAACTTCATTTACGCTCAGATCCTTCCTTATAAAATATTTGGAATACACATTCGGGTATCCCAGACCGCGAGTAATCCGGAAAAGTTTTAGTTGAACATTCGGATTCAGGCATTTGCGAAGTCTATAGGCCGTGTTGGCCGTATTCACATCAAAACGGTGCGGATTTGCAGATATCAGGGGGGAAAGCCTGAAACCATGCCGGCCGTATCTGTCTTTTTTGTCAGTAAGCTGAAATAGCGAGTCGTTCAGAAGGCGAAGTGGTAGTCTGCCAAGCTTGTCTTTTTTGTCATCAATGAGTATTGCCGGTATGATGATAGAGGATTCGTCCTGATATTGTTTGACAACTTTAATGAAACGATTAACAAATTCATTCGTTGTCAACGGTGAATCCGAGGCCACAAATAATGCATGCTTTTTTTCTTTGCAGGCATTGCTGGCCGCATACCCTTTGATGAAATTCCCCGCTATGGAGTTGTATTTAACCTTTCTGGGGGTG
>DAOWME010000068.1 GCA_030643245.1 Deltaproteobacteria bacterium | reverse complement strand
GGTCAAATTTTAATCCGTGCAGCTGTTTGAGCGTTTTAGTGAGCGTTAAGAAAGGACAGGTGGAAAGACTCGTTTTTTGAATGTTTGTAGTTCCAAAACCTATAGGTTAAATTTAATAGCTCTAGACAGTTCTTTCTTTATGCTCACTTAGATGCGAGTTCTGCACGGGTTAAAATTTGACCACCGTTGAAGCATCCATAATTTCAAAAGTGTAAACCGATGCATGAAGGATGCCCATTTTTAGTACGTCGTCTAGGCTTCCGACCGATAACGCAGTGAAATTTATATATATGGAAGTCTATAGATGGCTGACAACCCACTCCACAAGACATCGCCACTAAGAGCGGCACAGATCTATAACAAGGATTTACACATGAAATACTGGCGGAAACCGTTAGATTACGAAAAGATTAAGGTTCCACGGGGGAGGGTATCGATTATTGAAGATCGTTGTAAGGGCTGTTCTTTTTGTGTAGAATATTGCCCGCGTGATGTCTTGGTTATATCGAAGCACTTCAATAGAAAGGGTTACCACCCGCCCTATGTCGAAAAACCGGAAGATTGTGTTAACTGTAAATTCTGTGAGGTGATATGCCCGGAATTTGCCATCTATGTCGAAGATATGGTTGAATAGAGGAGATCTTGGCTTTGGAAGGAACTGAACAGTTTATTATGGGAGATACAGCCTGCGCCGAGGGCGCCATTGCCTGTGGATGTAAATTCTTCGCTGGTTATCCGATAACTCCTGCGACAGAGGTGGCAGAAAGGATGGCCAAAAGGCTACCCCAGGTCGGAGGCACCTATATCCAAATGGAGGATGAAATGGCCTCCATGGCTGCCATTCTAGGGGCATCCTGGGGTGGGCTCAAGTCCATGACATCCACTTCAGGGCCGGGTTTTAGCCTGATGATGGAAAATATAGGCCTCGGCATCATAATGGAGGTACCCTGCGTGGTGGTAAATGTTCAAAGGGCCGGCCCATCAACGGGTCTCCCCACTTTATGTGCGCAAGGAGATATGATGCAGGCCAGATGGGGCTCTCATGGTCACTATGAGATCATAGCCCTCAGTGCCAGTTCCCCTCAGGAATTATTCGATATAACCATAAAGGCATTCAACCTTTCCGAGAAGTATCGCCTTCCGGTATTGGTCCTGACCGATGAAGTGGTGGGGCACATGACAGAGAAAGTCGTTATCCCACCGTACGACAAGATCGACGTCTATTCTCGCAGGATATCAACGCTTCCCCCTGAAGAATACCTGCCATATGTCTCTGATGAAGACATGGTCGCTCCAATGGTAGGGATTGGAGAAGGATACCGTATACACTCCACAGGTCTAACCCATGACAAAAGGGGATATCCCGTCATAACCGCCCCTGTTCAAAAAGAAATGATGGACAGGCTGATCTATAAGATCCGCAACAATGTAGACGATATAGTGGAATATGAGGAGATTGAAATGGCGGATGCTGAAATAGTCGTCATCGCTTACGGGATCTCGGCTCGTCCGGCATTGAAGGCCTTGGAAATGGCCAGGGATAGTGGGATCAAGTGTGGGATGATGAAGCTCATTACCATCTGGCCTTTTCCTGAAAAGAGGATAAGGGAACTTGCTCCCCAGGTTAGAGGGTTTGTAGTGCCGGAGATAAATTATGGCCAGATCTGCCTTGAAGTGGAACGGTGCTCGGCGGGTAAGACTGAGATCGTGTTGGTGAGTCATGCCGGAGGAGCTATCTTTCATCCCAATGAAATCCTTGAGGTGATTAGCAGACTATGAAAAAACAGGGACTCAAAGAATTGAACGGGATGCCCGGGAAGCACCCCCTGAGTGATCTCCTCCGGGACGACAGGATGCCGCATATCTGGTGCCCTGGTTGTGATATCGGGACAGTATTCTCCAGTTGTCTTACAGCCATCCATGAATCGAACATTGACTATAACAATTTTGCCGTGATATCCGGGATAGGTTGTTCCGGAAGGGCTGCCGGTTATGTTAAACTTGATTCCTTTCATACCACCCACGGCCGGGCCATACCGTTTGCCACAGGCCTTAAAATAGCCAAACCGAAAATGAATATAATCGTATTCAGCGGGGATGGAGACCTTTTCACCATAGGAGGCAATCACTTCATCCATGCCGCCCGCAGAAATATGGACTTGACCATCATATGTGTCAATAATTTTACATACGGCATGACAGGTGGGCAGGTGGCCTCCTCGACACCATTTAACGCCAGGACGAGCACGACCCCCGACGGAAACTTCGAACGACCGTTCAACTTGGCTTATATGGCGGCGGCAGCGGGCGCCGCCTATGTTGCCAGATGGACCACCCTCCACGTCAGGCGTCTCACCAACTCTATCCTCGAGGCCTTTAACAAGAAAGGCTTCTCTTTTGTTGAGGTAATATCATCATGCCCCACATCCTTTGGCAGAAAAAATAAGTTAGGTCCCCCTCTTCATATCATACAGCATTTTCACAAAATCAGTGTAATCAAAAACGGTATACATCCCAAGGATGCTAACCTCGACATAGAAAAGGAGATCGTGGTGGGCAAATTTGTGGATATCGAAAGACCCACATTCTTTGATCTGTGGGAAGAGATATATCCGCCCAAGAGAGAAAAGGGGGCAAAGTAATGAGCGGAGGAGTTTATCACGAAATCATAATCAGTGGATACGGAGGACAGGGTGTTATTCTCAACGGCAGTATACTAGGCAAGGCAGCGACCATATACGACAAGATAAATGCCACACTGGTGCAGTCATACGGGCCGGAGGCCAGGGGGGGCGCCTGTTCAGCCCATGTAATTATCTCGAAAGAGACCATCTCTTATCCATACGTACACAACCCGCACATATTGATCAGCATGTCACAGGAAGCCTATGAAAACAATATCGATTCACTGCGAGATGGTGGACTCCTCCTTACAGATACGGATCTGGTTAAGAGAAGGAAGAACGATGAACGCCACGTATCATATTCCATACCCGCAACCCGTATGGCTGAGAAGCTGGGCAATAAAATGATGGCCAACATCGTCATTCTCGGATATCTGGCGTCCCTCTCCGATGCAGTCAATGCCGAGTCATTGAGAAATGCAGTGGAGAAGTCTGTTCCCAAGGGAACGGAAGAAAAAAACCTAAAAGCCTTTGAGAAGGGCTACAAGCGCGGAGAGAAGCAGAAATCGGGAACAGGATAGGTTGAGAGCAAAGGGAGTGTAGAGTCCCATGACCGCAGAGATTTACAGTGCCTTGATAATAGGCAGCAAGATCGAATCCCTCAAAGCAGCCTATGATCTGGCCACCATCGGCCACCGGGTCGTCATAATAGAAGAGGAAAGCGAGTTGAAGGCCTCCCTTGAAGACGCAGAGGTTCTCCCTTCCGGGGTGATGTCATTATACGCGATCCATCCCTTGCTCATGGCGGTACGCAACCATCCCCTGATCCATATTGTCACATCATCGATCGTTTATGAGATTCGGCATTCCAGGGACGGCTTTTCCGCATTTGTCCGCAACAGACCCTGTTACATCGACCCGGAATTGTGCTGTTTTTGTGGGCGCTGCAGGGAGATCTGCCCTGTGACATTGCCGGGGTCCCTGAAGAAGGCTGTGGACTGCATCTCCGAGAGAGGAATACCTAGGGCCTTCTTTGTAGACAAGCGTAAGAGACCGCCGTGCCAGAAGGCATGTCCCCTGGGGATCAATATCCAGGGATACCTGGCGCTCATCGCCGATGGTAAGTTTGGGGAGGCGCTGGACCTGATACGAGAAAGCGCGCCACTTGTGGGAATCTTGGGACGAATATGCCACCACCCTTGCGAGAGCCAGTGCCGCCGGGATGAGGTGGATGAACCCCTGGCTATATGCTCGTTAAAGAGGTTTGTTTCGGACTATGAATTGGAGGACCCCGGTCACCAAGTGACCGTCCCTGAACCTGAGGAAAGATATGAAGAAAAGATAGCCATTATCGGTTCCGGACCCGCAGGGCTGACCGCTGCCTGGGAATTGACGAGACTCGGATATGAAACCACCATATTGGAGGCCCTACCGGTCATAGGGGGAATGTTGAGAACCGTCATTGCAGGCTATCGTCTGCCCCAAACAACCCTCGATCATGAAATCGAGGCCTTGAAAAAGATGGGGATAGAAATCGTCACGGACAGCCCCATAGGTCTAGACAAAAGTATCGACAGCCTTTTATTTTACGACGGATTCGATGCCGTCTTGATCGCCACAGGAGCGGACCTTAACAAGAAGCTTGGACTGAACGGAGAAGCCTTGGCAGGTGTATATCACTCCATCCCTTTTCTGAAGAGGATAAGCCTTGGAGAGAAACCGACCATCGGGAAACAGGTCGTCGTTATCGGGGGGGGGAACGCTGCTATGGAATCAGCCAGGACAGCAGTGCGCCTGGGCGCAGAAGAAGTTAATATCCTCTACCGGCGCACCCGAGCTGAGATGCCTGGGGACAAAGAAGAACTCGACCTCACCCTCGAAGAGGGGGTAAAGATCAATTACCTTGTAAGCCCTACGCGATTCACTGGAAAAGCCGGACAATTAACAGGGGTTAACTGTATACACATGGATCTGGGAAAGCCGGGGCCGAATGGAAAAAGGAGACCGCTCCCGAAGAAAGATTCCGAATTCACCCTGGACGTGGATACGGCAATAGTTGCCATCGGTCAGGAACCGGACCTCTCTTTTGTGGATGAAGGAAGTCCTATAAGGATCTCCCGTCAAAGCACGATCAAAGTGAATAGGGATTACCGCACTGAGCAAAAGGGAGTATTCGCTGCCGGTGATGCGATCACCGGATCGGCTACAGTGGCAGAGGCCATGGGCGCAGCAAAAAAGGCTGCCTTATCTATTCATCGCCACCTCAGGGGAGAACCTTGGCAGGAGGTAGAAGATAGGGAGGATACGAGGGGAGATTACGAACCGATAGACCCTGAGACTCCTCATACTTCCAGACAGTCAATGTCTGTAAGAGAAACAGAAGAGAGAAGACATGACTTTTTAGAAGTGGAACTTGGCTATACGAGAGAACAGGCGGTAAAAGAAGCAAAGCGGTGTATGCAGTGCGGCGTATGCAGTGAGTGCAGACAATGCGAGACGGTCTGCGAAGATGTGGGAGCTGTGAATCACTCGGGACTAAAAAAATACGGTGAATACGGATTTCATCTGGTAATCTCTTCGAGACCACTCCCTGAAGAGTTTGTGTCGGTCCTGCCTGAGGAAAGGATATTCCACGAAAGTGAGTTCGGTGAAGGGAGAAATCTGGAGGAATCCCTTCTTTTTGGGGCAGGCTTGGCCGGCAGGGCTGCGGCGTTTCTCACGTCTCGAATGCAGGTGATTCCCCCGGATGACAAGAGACTGCCTCCCCTATACAAAAAGGAAGTGAGAACCGGCCTCTTCGTATGTACATGCAATGAGACCATTGGGAATAAGGAGATAATAAACGAGTTGTTGAGGTTCGGCGCCAAGTTCGAGGAAGTAATACACAGTGAAGTCTTGCCTTCTGCCTGCCATCCGGATGGGGCCGGAACCATCGCTTCGGCTATAGAAGAAAAGGGGATCACAAGGGTAGTCCTGGCTGCCTGTTCTTGCTGTACCCTGGACATGATATGCACCGCATGCAATGACCAGAGGTTGCGCTGCAAAGGAAACCTTTTTAACAAGCAAGGACTTGATCCCTCCATCTTTGAAATGATTAACCTGAAGAATTTTCTGGCTACCAGGCGTGGTATGGACTTACAAGGCATACTCGAGGGCGGTAAGAATATGATAGAGTGCGCCTTGTCCAGAGTGAAATTCCAGAAAGAACTGCCTGGCCAAAAAGGAACCGTCCCAAAGACTGTAGCCGTGACAGGCGCTACACCGGAGAGCTTAATGGCAGCCCTTAACCTGGAAAAGATGGGTTACCGGGTGTATCTGATAGATGAGGGGGACACTCTCTCTGACAAAGATGTGGTTGGGGGAGATACATCCTACGCCCTCACAGTTGAGGGTATCCGGGAGGAGATCAATCTTGGCGGAATTACCTACCTGCCGGGGCTCCAAATAAAAGCCCTGGAGGGTCATCTGGGAAGCTTCAAGATGGCGTTCAACGGAACTTCTCCGTCGCGCTTGAGGGTATCGGCCATACTCTTTTCAGGGGTTGACTTGGAAAACGTTCCCTTGACCGGCAATTTGTTGAGGAAAGGGTTTAGTCACAGGGCACTCCCTGGGTTTCCCAGTTTTTCTCCTTGGAGCACAGGGATACCGGGTATCTTTGAAATAATGATCCCTGGAGAAAATGCCTTCAACAGAAAAGGTTTGCCGGGCGCAGCCGCGGCTGCCCAGGTGGCGGCGCTTCTACGAAAGTCAGAGATAAGGGCCAAGAACATAGTAGCCCAGGTGGACCAGGATCTATGCAGGGGGTGTGGCCATTGCTTCGAGGCATGTCCTTTTTCAGCAATAGAGATGAGGGGAGATGACCCTGAACAAAAGACAGCGGCTATTATTGAAATGCACTGCCAGGGATGCGGTACATGTGTCTCCATATGTCCCACAGGCGCAGTAGACACTACACATAAAACCGAAAAACAGACGGAACAACTGATTGAAGTGATGCTAAGATGAGACAAAGAATCAAAGTTTTGGCATTCCTATGCAACTGGGCCCCATGGTCTTGTTATACCGGTATGGGAGAACAAGGGATGCCCGTCCCCGGAGAGGTCAATGTGATCAGGGTCATGTGTGCGGCCCGTGTCAGTACTGCCCTTCTCCTCAAGGCCTTTGAAAAAGGGGCCGACGGGGTTTTGATTGTGGGGTGCCGGACAGACAACTGTCAGCATGGAACCGGGCCGGACCTGGCTGAGCGAAACATCGACCATACCCGAGAGATACTTGACATATTAGGACTGGAAAGAGAGAGGGTCCAGTTCACATACTATTTGGCTCACGAGTCCGAGAAGCTATCATCGGATTTGCACCGGTTTGTTGAGAAGATGGAGACTTTCGGGAAGAGTCCTGTGTCGGGATGATGGAAGCGCGAAATGACGGATTATGACAGAGACCTTAGTCTCATCATAAAAGAGACGGGCATCTACCAGTGCCTGGATTGTGGTAAATGTACAGGGGCCTGTCCCGTTGCTGAGACGGGGAAACCCTTCTCTCCAAGACTAGCGGCTAGTAGGGTCATTGAAAGGGGAGACAGTGATCCTTACGTACAAGACTTTATCTGGACATGTCTTACGTGTGGCAGGTGTGATGACAGGTGTCCCTCTGGCGTCAAATTTTCCAATTTTGTCCGGTTGTTGAGAAGCCGGTGGATTGACTCTGGAAAACCGGGTATCTACAGCCATGGTGGGGCAATGTTTTCATTAATGCGGATGATGTCCTCACCTGGTATAAGGCAAAACAGGAAGGGCTTTATCCCCGCAGAAGTTAAGACCCTATCAGAGGGCAAGGTCATGTATTTCGTTGGTTGCCTGCCCTATTTCGATGTCTTCTTCAAGAACCTTAACTTAAATATGGTTCGGATAGCCGTCAATTCATTGAAGATACTTAACCGATGCAATATCGAGCCTGTGGTATTGGATAATGAAAGGTGCTGTGGTCACGACCTCTTCTGGGCAGGAGATCAAAAAGGTTTTGCCGGGCTTGCAAAAGAGAGCTATGAGGATATCAAGGACCATGGAGTAGAGGAGATCATTACATCCTGTCCGGAATGTTTCTATAGTTTTAATGAGATATTCCCCCAAGTGGTAGAGGGTTTTGACCTGAAAATAACTCATATCTATGAACTTATTGAAGAGCAGTTAAAGAAGGAGACCAATAATTTCGGTTTGAAACTCTTGCCTTTGCAAGCCACCTTAAAGGATTCTTGTCGTCTGAGTTACTATAAAAACACTTCTCAAGCGCTCAGGAATATATCGGGACAAATCCCAGGGTTAGACATCATAGAAACACCGGATTCAAAAATAGGGGATTTTTGCTGCGGCAATTCCGCATGGGTGGGCTGTGGAGCTCATTCCAAGAGCATCCAGATGAAACGCCTGAAGGCGTCGTTAGCCACAGGAAGCGACCTGTTGGTAACTTCCTGCCCCAAGTGTCTCATACACCTCCAGTGCACGATGAAGGACTTCTGTGATGATGGGAGTATAGAGATAAAGGATATGGTATCGCTTTTTGCGGATGCATTGGATTAGGGACGAGGCTGAAATAACTTCCTCAAGTTGGCGCTCAGAAGTTATTTCAGCCTCGTCCCCTAGCGTTTTGAAAAGTTACATATAAATGGGAGTAGCTTAAATGGCTGAAAGTTCAAGTGGTGAGTTGAGGATCGGCGTTTATGTCTGCCACTGTGGATTAAACATTGCAGGCACTGTTGATTGTGATGCGGTAGCCCGTTTTGCAGAGGGGCTGGCAAATGTGGTGATTTCCAAAGACAACGAGTACCTCTGTTCTGAACCAGGTCAGCAGTTAATTCAGGATGACATAAGAGGGCACGGATTGAACAGGGTGGTGGTAGCGTCCTGTTCCCCGAGGCTCCACGAGCCCACGTTCCGACGAGCATGTTCACAGGCAGGGCTAAACCCGTACTTGGTGGAGATGGCCAACCTGAGAGAGCAGTGCAGTTGGGTGCACTCGAGTCAACCGAGAGAGGCCACGGAAAAAGCCAAGGACCTTGTAAAGGCGGCCATTTCCAGGGTTCGTGAGCTCGAACCCCAGGAGGAGTTGAAGGTTCCCGTTGTCAAATCAAGCCTCGTAATAGGCGGAGGAGTGGCCGGTATCCAGGCGGCGTTGGATCTAGCGGACAGCGGCTATCAAGTGTACCTTGTAGAGAAAAAACCAAGCATAGGGGGGATCATGGCACAACTGGACAAGACCTTCCCTACTATGGATTGTTCCATCTGAATTCTCGGCCCAAAAATGATGGATGTCGGTCGACATCCCCGGATTAAGGTATTTACTCTCAGCGAGGTCACATCCGTAAGAGGCTACGTGGGAAACTTTAACGTAACAGTGCACAAGAAGGCCCGGCTGGTGGATGAAAATGAATGTACCGCTTGCGGGATTTGCACTGAGGATTGCCCTGTCGTTACGCCGGATGAGTTCAATATAGGGCTCAGCTCTCGCAAGGCGATCTACATACCCTTCCCCCAGGCGGTACCTTCCGCATATGTCATTAACCCTGAAGAGTGTCTGGGAAGTGACCCTATTATCTGCGGGAAGTGCATGAAGCTCTGCGAAAAGGGTTGTATTGATTTCGACATGAGGGATAGAGAGATCAAACTCAAGGTAGGTACGGTCATCGTTGCCACAGGGATGGACGTGTACGACCCTCAAGAGATGGATGAATATGGATATACACGTTATGAAAATGTTGTCACCAGCATGGAGTTCGAAAGGCTCATAAATGCCGGGGGACCCACAAAGGGAGAGATCATTCGGTTTACCGACCGTAGAGCGCCTCGATCCATAGCCTTTATTCAATGTGTGGGTTCTCGATCCTCCAAGAAAGGGGGACCTTATTGCAGTAATATCTGCTGCATGAATACCGTCAAAGATACCCTCATGCTCAAGGAGCACTATCCTGAGATGGACGTGAAGGTATTCTATATAGATATCATGGCCTTTGGAAAGGGTTTTGAGGACCTTTTCAGGAGGAGCAAAGGGGAAGGGGTCCGCTACATCCGAGGACTTCCCGGACAGATAAGGGAAGACCCTGACACCAAGAACCTGGTTCTTACAGTGGAGAATACCGCCACCAATGAGCTGGAGAAACATGACGCTGAGATGGTGGTGCTCTCTCTCGGGATGAAGCCTAGAGAGGATGCCAAGGAGACACAGGAGATGTTGACACTCCAGACAACCTCGGACGGGTTCTATCTGGAGGCACATCCTAAACTCCAGCCGGTTGATTCCGCTACAAAAGGCATATTCTTTGCCGGGTGTGCAGAAAGTCCCAAAGACATCAAGGATTCCGTCACTCAGGCATCGGCCTCGTCTGCACGTGCCATGCGTCTCATGAATAGCGGAGAGATAACCATAGAGGCGATCACCGCTATCGTAAATGAGAAAAAATGTAAAGTTTGCGGTATCTGTGTCAAGGTATGTCCTTACAATGCAATTACATTCGACAAGGATAATAAGATCCCGGCTCACATCAATGAGGCTGCATGCTCAGGGTGTGGGACCTGTGCGGCAGAATGTCCCACTGATGCCATCACCATGAGACACTTTACCGATGTTCAGATAGAAAGTCAGATCGATTCAATCCTTGAGGAAGACCCGGCAGACAAAATTCTTACGTTTGCGTGCAATTGGTGTTCCTATGCCGGAGCCGACTTTGCGGGGGTCTCGCGGTTGCAGTATCCTCCCCAGGTTCGTCTCATCCGGACCATGTGCAGCGGCAGGGTAGACAAGAAATTCATTTGGAGGGCCTTTGAGAAAGGCGCTCCGGTGGTACTCGTCTCAGGATGTCACTTTGGGGACTGTCACTATATCGACGCTAACCACTGGACTCAGAAAAGGATAGAGAAAATCTGGAAGCAGATGAAAAAGCTAGGTATTCGAAAAGAACGATTGCAATTAGAATGGATCAGTGCCGCTGAAGGTATCCGTTTTTCCGGAGTCATGAAAAAGATGGGGGAACTGAAGGCCACTGTTACCCCTGCGGAGATAGAAGATACAAGGAGACTCCTTGAAAAACAAAAGAGGGGGAAATAAGATGGGAAGGTCTGCGAAGATAGTGACAGTTGTTCTGGTCTTAGTGGCGCTCGGTTGTCTGGCTTACTATCAATTCATGGTTTGGCATCCCCAGGCATTGGAGGAGGTCAGAGAGAAAAAGAGGGTAACGTGGGAGGAAAAGACATCCAAGTTGCAGAAAGAAATCGTCCAACTTCAGGATGATATAAATAAACATGAGACATCCTTACCCGAGGGGAAACTCGTGGATGCATTCGGAGAAAAGCCGGTCCTCCCCTCTGAAGTAATTAAAGAGGTAGACTGTGAAGAGTTGAAACGCCAGATACTTACCTTCTTTTCGTATCTGGACAAAAAAGAATACGTGAAGTCGTATAACTGGAAGGGTGGCGTATATGAATGGACCCAAAGGGCGGTAAGCAAGCTTTCTCGAGAAAGACCGGTAGTCTCAGGAGAAACAACAGATATCTACGGTCTGGTAAAAAATATGGCGCATTTCTATAGGATGCTTGGTAAAAAAGAGGTTGGGTTCGTAAAGGAGGTGTTGGCCAACGAGTCCGACATTGTGGAAATTATCTCTGCCCTGTTCTATGGATGGTTCTCTTCTAAGGATCGGTGCAAGGATAGTTTGGGGATCTGTCCTTCCAACGAGGAGGCTATGTATGAGTATGCAGGGTTCTTCCTTGACACCCTGGCAGGTAGATCGTATCTACTACGTAGGGATTCCAGGATTCAAGCCCTGGTAGGTTATTACGCTGTCCTTGTGATCCACCGGGCAAATGAACGCCATCAAAACAAATACGGTATCGATATCAGGCCATACATAGATAGCGTATTGGACAACATATCCAACCAGATGGGGCTCGCTCATAGAGAATTCTACATAAAGAAACTCATGGACCTAAAGGAAAATTACGCCACCGAATAAACCTTTTCGTCCCCGGCCCTTATCTGACATTTCACCGGGAATTTTACCAGCCCCCTTCTTGCCTGCGTATAAATATAGATTTTCAGATATTAAATTTCACAAGGCCAGAGGGAGGAATCCGCGTAAGTCGTACATTGTAGTACGTCGTCGTGGATTCCGACCGATAACGCCGTGAAATTTGATATATGGAAATCTATAGCCCTGACATCACTTCACAACATCTAAGGGCCGAGGCTGAAATAACTTCCCCATTTGTGCATCTCATCTTCAGGCCATCTTTGCCCGATCTTCAAGCACAAAATCCTCGAAATAGGTCAGACTATTCCTGCGGTTTTGCGCTTTCAGATC
>DAOWME010000046.1 GCA_030643245.1 Deltaproteobacteria bacterium | reverse complement strand
GACGCAAGTGACTACAATATGTAGTATAGTGATCCATGATAAGGGACGGGGACGAAATAACTTCCCCATTTGTGCATCTCATCTTCAGGCCATCTTTGCCCGATCTTCAAACACAAAATCCTCAAAATAGTTCGCAAAATAGTTCGACTATTCCTGCGGTTTTGCGTTTTCAGATCGAACAAATCTAACCTAAATCTGAGCGCCAACTTGAGGAAGTTATTTTGTCCCCGTCCCTAACTTGGATGTTTGATCTTGGTGAGCCGAGCGCTACGCTAATAAGTCAAACAGCCTCAACGGCTTAACCGCTAACAGCCAGCAGCTCGCCCGAAGGGCGCTAACTATATAAAAAAGCACGACATCACCCCGACTTTGGCTTTTCTGGCATGGCTTTTGCTCAAAAAAGATCGGTGATAATGGGGCTAGAAAAACCTTGGTTGGTGTAGTATGATTTCTTTTCATTTTTGAATGGAAACTAAATAGCTTTTTAAAGGGAGATTGGTCATGCCAGTATACATTTGGGAAGGAAAAACCGCCCAAGGAGCTATCCGGAAGGGGCAGATTGAGACAATTTCAAAATTTGCTGTGAGGATGCATCTTCGAAAACAAAGGATCTCACCCACCAAGATCAAGGCAAAACAGAAAGACATCTTTGAGAATGTCGCCTTTCTTCAACCCAAGGTTGCCCAGAATGATATAATAATTTTTACACGCCAGTTTGCCACCATGATAGACGCCGGACTTCCCCTGGTTCAGGCCCTGGATATCCTCGCATCCCAGCAGAAGAATAAGACCTTCAAGAAAATACTTATTCAAATAAAGATGGATGTGGAAGGGGGAGCAACCTTTACCGACGCCCTCAGGAAGCACCCGAAGCAATTCGATAAACTTTTCGTCAATTTAGTGGCCGCCGGTGAGCTGGGAGGTATATTGGATTCAATCCTCAATAAACTCGCAGGCTATATGGAGAAGGCCATGAAGCTGAAGAAACAGGTAAAGGGGGCTCTGGTTTATCCTGCCTGTATCCTGGGTGTTGCCGTGATTGTTGTTGTTGTGTTGTTGCTCTTTGTTATTCCTGTTTTTGAAAAGATGTTTGCTGAATTCGGGGCGGCGCTACCTGCTCCCACACAAATTGTGCTCATGTTAAGTGAAGGCTTGAAAAAGTCATTCTTTTACATCATAGGAGGTCTCGTAGCGCTCGGGATTGCCTTCAAGAAATTCCATAGTACGGACAAAGGGAGACGTGTCGTTGATCGTACAATCCTTCAGCTCCCGGTATTTGGCCCCTTGATAAGAAAGGTTGCTGTTGCACGGTTTACCAGGACTTTGGGGACCATGATGTCCAGTGGGGTACCGATATTAAATGGTTTGGACATAACGGCCAAATCTGCCGGCAATAAGACAATAGAAGATGCCGTGTTGTTTGCAAGAGCAGGTATTAGTGAGGGCCGGAACATAGCCGAATCTTTGAGCGAAAGCAAGGTTTTTCCATCGATGGTAACGGAGATGATATCTGTCGGGGAAGCCACTGGTGCCCTCGATGCCATGCTTGACAAGATAGCCGACTTTTACGACGATGAGGTCGACGCTGCCGTCGGTGTTCTGACCGCTATGCTCGAGCCTGTGCTGATGATCTTTCTGGGGGTTATACTCGGGGGCCTGGTGATAGCCATGTATCTCCCCATATTTGAGATGGCGGCGGCCATCAACTAGTTTCCATTCAGAAATGGCCATTTTTCCCCTGAGCTGCGTTCTCCTCCGGTTTCCGCCTGCGACGTACGATCATGTACGCCTCGGAGCAAACCGTCGTGCGGCCTTGCTCAGAGAAAAAATTGCTCATTTCTGGATTGGAAATCAACTCGTGCCCATTTTCTCAAGAAGTCTATTTATGGATGGACACTAGATAGTTATTGCTTAATAGCTCAACAGCTCAACAGCTAACAGCTCGCCCGAAGGGCGCTAACTGGATTTTATCGGAACTCGGGAAGGATTCTTCAGATATGAGAGCATCTACCCGGATTCTTCTGATCTTGAAGGCGAGATCAAGATATCATATTTTTTGCTTGACGCACTGACTACTTTTTCCTATACTCTATCTACTGTTTATATGGGATAAAGGAAGTCTCCCTCAGTTATCAGAACTGTGAATGTAAGAAAAAGAGTCGGCTGTTGTCATATCATCTTTCCCCCAACAACCTTTCATAGATAGTGCCTGAACGAAAACTGCTATTTTCCCCAATTTCTGCGTCAGGCTCAGATTTTAATCCTCAAAATACGCTAATGTATTCCTGTGGTTAAAATCTTCGCCTTCCTTGAACTTGGAAAAACTATCTAGTTTTCGTTCGGGCACTAGATAAGTTAAGCAAAATATTGGAAGAAGAACCAATTAAACCCACCGTGCCTTTTCCTTTCATCACCGGTTACGCAACAACCCTTTTAATAACCTACTTAGCGCCCATCTATAAATGGCTATTCTCCGCAAACTCTGCGTCAGACTCATTTATGCCCGCCCTTTGGGTAGATTTCAATCCTCAAAACACTCAATGTATTCCTGCGGGCAGAGTCTTCGTCTTCCTTGACCTTGTAAAAAATGTTTCATTTCAGGATGGACACTACCTAGAAATAATGCCTGCGAGTTTAAAGAACAGAATCGTGAGAAGATTTCCGACACGCCACTCCATCAATCTCCTATCATCGGCCGAGATCACAAGAACATCCGCACGAAATCGCGAAACTCCGATTATAACGATTCAAGATATAGGCCAAGTCGGCGTAACAATATCCAAGAATTAGACCTTTAAAGAGGGAATTAAATGGAAAACATGCAGGACCTATCTATGTATCTCTTGGTTGTTTTCTTTCTTATTTGCTCGGGTTTTTTTTCCGGATCAGAAACAGCCTTTCTCTCATTAAGCAAATATCGGGTAAAGCAACTGGCAAAGGATAATCCCCGGATAGGAAAGAGAATTGAAAAAATATTAAAGGAGCCGGACCAACTCATAGGCACCCTCCTGGTCGGTAACAATATAGTCAATGTTGGCGCTACGGCAGTGGCTACAGGCATTGCTGTATCCATCTTTGGGAAGGAGGGAATACTCATTGCTACGTTGTCCATGACATTTCTCTTCCTAGTTTTTTCCGAGATCACTCCTAAGACTTATGCAGCTTATAATGCCCTGAAATTCTCTTTAGTGGCCATCTATCCGATTCGTTTTTTCATTTTTATTTTTCATCCGATTGTATGGTCAACCTCGTCGATCTCAAATTTTTTGTTGCTTACCACCGGCCGGAAGAGAAAAACACGATGGTTACCGATAACCGAAGAAGAGATTGAATCAATAATAGAGGTGGGGGAAGAAGAAGGGGCCTTTGAGCCCAAAAAGGGAAGGATGCTTGCCGGTATCTTTGATTTGACCGATTTGACTGTCGAGAATGTGATGACCCCGATTAAGGACGTTATTTCTATCGAGGCAGGGACAGGACTAGATGAGATAGAGAAGATAATTACGGAGAATGCATTTTCACGGTATCCGGTCTACAATAAGGAAATCCACAATATGATCGGTTATATTCACGTTAAGGATTTCTTTAAGGCGAAAAATACACCCGATCCTGCTATCAGGAGCGTCCTTCACGAACCTCTCTTTGTGCCTGAAACAAAGGTTATCTACACCCAGCTTCTTGATTTCCAGAAAGAGAGGGCCCACATGGCCTTTGTTGTGGACGAATATGGCGATATGAGGGGCATCGTAACGATGGAAGACATTATCGAAGAGATTACAGGTGAAATCTATGATGAATCCGACCTGATAAAGAACCCATATGTGTTGCATAAGGACGGTTCAATTGTTATTGAGAGTAACATGAAGACCAGGGACGTTAATAGACTGCTGAATATCAGTTTGCCGGAAGAGGATAATCCCACAGTAGGCGCCCTTATTTTGAAGCAGATGGAACGTATACCTGAAAAAGGTGAGGAATTGAAGATAGATAGTTACAAGATCAGGATATGTTCAGTTGATAATCGCTCAATAGGAAAAGTAGAGATAATACGGCAGGAAGAGAAAGGGCAGGAAGAGAAAGGGCAGGAGGAGAAAGAGCGGGAGGGGAAAGAGCGGGAAGAGAAGGGTGAAGAGCTTCCTGAATAGCAATAGGTATGGGCTGAAAAGGGTTGAAGGAGGTTTACGATAGACCCTGTTTCTAAGTTATGCAGTATAGCGGTGATTCTATTTGATTTTGGCGGTGTCCTGGCTGAGGAAGGTTTCAGAAATGGGCTTCATACCATTGCCCGGATCAACGGACTTCAACCGGAATTTTTTGCGCAAGCCCTTAGGGACGGGGACGAATCCGGAAGGAAGGAACAGGTGAGGGGGAAAGATTCACAAGTCGCTTTTATTGATTTCTCCGGTGGAAGGAGATGGGCTGGAATCAGTTTTCTTCTCAATATCTTCACATTGCTCTTTTTAACCTTTAAAGATCTGTGGATAGAGAGAAAATCCGGATTAAATATCATAATCGATAATACCTTAAAACAGGTATACTTTACCGGTGTTGAGGCCTTGAGGGTTATTACCCTGATCTCCCTTGCCCTCGGTGCAGTAGTTATTATAGAATCGGGAACCCAATTGACAAGATTTGGGGGAGGCGGTCTCGCTGCCCCAATCTTGATAATGGTCATAATTAGAGAGCTGGGACCATTGCTTACAGCCTTTGTTGTTATCGGACGCTCTGGTACGGCTATAACCACAGAACTGGGAAACATGGTGGTTGCCCATGAGATCGAGGCGATAGAAGTTATGGGCATAAACCCAATTTACTTCATTGTTGTCCCGAGAATCATTGGGGTGACCGTGGCGGTCACGGTACTATCTGTATACTTCAACCTTGTTGCTATGGTGGGTGGATTAACAATATCCACCTGGATAACCACCACCAAATTTTCCGTCTTCCTCCATAACCTGACAACCTCCCTTACACTGACTGATCTTTCCGTTTCTCTGCTCAAGAGTCTCATCTTCGGTTTGGTAATATCTCTGGTCTGCTCATACAATGGATTGTCCGTGAGGTTCTCTTCTACTGAGGTACCTCAGGCCGCAACCCGGGGCGTTGTTAACTCTTTACTCTCTTGCTTCATCATAAATTGTGTGATAACGCTTTTCTTCTATCTGTAGGCTCGAATCTATGAACCATGGGGTAATGGTAAAAGTCCGCAACCTGCACTTTGGATACAATAGCCGGAATATCCTCACAGGAGTCAGCTTAGAGGTATTTCCAGGAGAGATATTGGTAATAGTCGGACCAAGTGGTAGCGGCAAGAGCACTCTCCTTAAGCTATGCGCCGGCCTTTTTTACCCGAAAGATGGGGATGTGCAAGTGAAAGGCTTAAATATCCATAACGCACCAAAGGACGATGTCCGGCGGTTGAGAGAGAAGATAGGCTTTGTATTCCAGGATGGAGCACTAATAAGCAACACATGCATCCTTGACAACATTGCCCTTCCTCTTCGTTACCATACCCGTCTCAGTGAATCGGAGATAGAAAAGAGTGTGTCGAGAAAGATGGAGCTCTTGCAGATAGACAGGACTTACGACTACCTCCTGCCTGCCCAGTTGAGCCTTGGGATAAAAAAGAAGGTGTGTTTTGCCAGAGCTTTGGTGATGGAACCGGATATCATTTTCTACGACGAACTTACTGCCGGCCTTGATGCACAAGACATTCAAACTACTACCGGGATTATCAAAGACCTCAAGGATGTTTTGAATGTTACCTACATAATAGCAAGTGGGGACATCTCCCTGGCATCTTCCATAGCCGACAGGGTAGCCACTTTGAAAAACGGGAAGATAATCGAGACAGTACGCGGGATGGGATAAGGGATGGCTAGAAACCGAATGTATACCTAACGCGGTCATAATTTGCGGAAATTTCGGCGAGCAATGGGCATCGAGCGCAAGGCGCGAAAGCGCGTAAGCGGCGGGTCCTATTGCAAGCTTGAGCAACGCAGCGATCGGTGGTCAGGGCCGGCGAAAAAGCGCAAATTATGGCCGTGCTAGGTATAGCTCTATTGGCCTCAATGGATGGCTTATAAAAGCCAATCCTGAGAGAAAGGTTGGATATGTATTTTAGGGTCAAACACTTTGACAAATATGTGGGCGCATTCATATTATTTTTCATAATTGCGTTTGCAATTGCCTTAGTTTTTATTGGCCGCGGTCAGAGATGGTTCGAGAAGAGATACACTTTTGTGACGGTTTTTGACAGTGTCAGTGGCATCGAACCGGGAGCAAAGGTCATTCTCTCAGGAATGCCTATAGGCGCTGTAAAAGATATTCGTTTGAACAGGAACAATATGGTAGAGATTACTCTCAGTATTCTGGACACTTACAGGGACAGTATAAGGATTGATTCTGTGGCAAGGATTTCATGCCCCATCATTGGGAGCAAGGTGATGGAAATCTCCATTGGTTCCCTGTCCCAACCACCGCTGCCTGAGGGAGGGGTGGTTAAGTCTAAAGAGACGAGGGAAATCTCGGATATAGTGGCGGACATAGACTTCAAATCTTCAATGGAGAAGCTAACAGAGACCCTCGATAATATAAAGACGATTACTGAGAACCTCATTAAAGAATCTAAGGCTATAGCAACCAACCTTAGAGAGATTACAGAGAAGATGAGCAAGTCTGTGGGCGAAATAACTGGTAACGTTGAGGAGATAACAATCGATATCAGCAGGGCAACCAAGAGTCTCGCAGAGACCCTTGGCAATATGGAGAGTATAACGGGCGAAATCGATGCAGGGAAAGGGAACCTGGGTGCTGTTATCAAAGGAAGGGAACTGTATGACAACGTGATGGAAACAACTGTAATGCTTAAGAAGACCGCACAGAACATGGAAAGAGCAAGCTCTGATATGTGCAAATTGGTAAAAGATGTATCAGGGGGCGTAAAAGACATCAAACGATCAATCGGCAATATCCCTCAAATTGTGAACACAGGCCAAGAGAGCATGGAAGACGCCCGCAAGATTATGAAGTCTGTGGAGAAGATCTGGCCTATAAGCGCGCACATAAAGGAACCGGAGCCCATAGGAAGCATAAGTATTAACGGCAGGGAAGGGCCTCATAAGTAATGAAAAATACAAGTTTGTCTATTCTATTTGTGCTTGTTATTCTACTTGGTTGCAGTGGTTCAAGGGTTTTGCCCGAAAGAAAGGCCAAGGCGTTTGAGCTTGGTCAAAAGGGTTCTGAATATTTGATAAATGCCGATTTTTACAAGGCCCTTGATGTTTTTCACAGGTCATTGATGATTAATGAAGGCATTGATAACAGAGAGGGGATTGCCGCGGATCTGAACAATATGGGCACTGTATACTATTACATGAAAGACCTGGATCGGGCTGCGCAGTATTTTGAAGAGGCGTTGAAGATAAACGAAGAAAGCTGTGATTTATTAGGGAGGGCTGCCAGTCTTAGCAATATCGGTAATGTCTCACTCGCCAGGGGTCATGTGAAAGAGGCTGTGAAGAAGTTCGAAGAAGCCCTACGGCTTGATGAGCGCAGCGGAAACCGGGAAGGGGCCGCTGTCAGACTGAATAATCTGGGCCTTGCATATAACTCTGCAGGCAACCGGGATAAAGCCCTGCGATTGTATCAAAAGGCCCTCAGCATAAATGAGAGGGAAGGAAACACCAGGGGAATGGCTAACAATCTGAGCAACATGGGCAGGGTCTATGAGGCCGGGGGGGAGTTAAGACCGGCTATTGAATACTACATGATGGCCTTGAGGATCGATAAGGAGATAGAGTGCCGACCTGGTATCGGCATGGACCTATATAATATCGGCCATGTTTACGAGAGTATGGGAAAGTTGAAGAAAGCGCTGAATTTCTATGAAAGAGGCCGTAAGGTGGATGATAAATTGGAAATCAGGGGAAGGGTGGATAAGAATCTGGAAGGTGTTGAAAGAGTGAAGCGTGCAATGGGGAACTGTAGTTATCTTGCCTTCTCGAAAGGATCCAACTGGGAAAAGGCTGCCTGCGAAAGCGATCGAGGCATCTACTCCACGGTCCGGCCGCCCACATTGGGGGTTCCTCTAAAGGCCATACAGTCTCTCCCGGAAATTATTTCCTGTGTAGCCAACATGGCCATCGTATATGTGGGAGAAAAGCATGATCGTTATGCTGATCACCTCATGCAAATGGAAGTAATCAAGGGGCTTCATCAGTATAACTCTAAGCTCGCTGTCGGCATGGAGATGTTTCAGCGGCCTTATCAAACGGCACTCGACGACTATATCTCAGGGAAGATCGATGAGAAGGCATTTCTACGAGAATCCCATTACTTCGCCACATGGAGGTTCAACTACTATCTCTATCGACAAATCTTACAATATGCCCGTGACTTTAACCTTCCCGTTATCGCCCTTAACATGGACCATAAAGTGGTAAAGAAGGTATCTCGAAAGGGTATCAAAGGTCTCACAACAGAAGAGAGAGATCTCGTTCCTCAAGGCATGGACTTCAGTGACGCTGAATACAAGGCACGACTCAGGTCCGTATTCGCCCAGCACCGGGAACAATTCTCCGACCGAAATGCCCCGACTACCTTCGACAATTTTTACGAGACTCAAGTCCTCTGGGACGAGACCATGGCAGAGAGCATTCAACGGTTTCTGGCAAAGAACCCTGGCTACCAAATGGTCGTCCTGGCGGGCAATGGTCACCTTTCCTATGGCTCCGGCATCCCCAAGAGGGCATACAGGAGGACCAGAGAGGCCTATTCGGTTATACTGCCGGACCCTCAAGTGCCTCTGGAAACCGGGCTGGCAGATTTTGTCGTCTTTCCCAATGCCGAAGATGTTCAGGAACCCCCCAAGCTCATGGTGGTTGTCGAGACGAAAGACGGATCTTTGAAGATTGTGGATTTTCTTCCGGGAAGCGGCGCCAAGGAGGGCGGAATGAAAAAGGGGGACATCATTCTGGCTGTTGACAACCAACGGGTAGAGGACCTTGAAACGCTTAGAATCATTCTTTTTGCAAGAAAGGATGGTGATACAACACTGGTCAAGGTGCGACGTGGAGAGAGAGAAATGGAGTTGCCGGTAATAGTTAAGGTGCCTTCCAAAAGTAGATAGGGGACGAGGCCGTCCCTGGGTGGCTCATGCCCCCGATTTTTCGACCTGTGCGAAACATACATTACATTCCGAGGGGGGACGTGATGCTGATGAATCTATAGAAATTGCTAAGGGACGGGGACGAAATTCGATGTACACCAGGCATTGACACATGGGCTGGATCTCCAGTTTGCTTATCATGGATCACTATACTACATATTGTAGTCACTTGCGTCAAGTATATACCCCCTTTATTTTTTTACGATGGCTTGATGAGTGAAATGATTTCAAGCCCCGGTACCCTTTCAAATTCATTTATATTTTCTGATAGTACTATGCAGCTATGGACTAAGGCCGTTGCTGCGATAATTAAGTCATGCGCCCCAATCATTTGTCCTTGCTTGGCAAGTGTCGCATATAGTTCTGCATGTACCCTAGCCACTTCAGTGTTAAAATCCAAAACAGGGACTTTCCCTAATATGGATTCTACAAAAGCAGAACGTCGAGCCTTTCTTGCCTCACTATTAGCATAATGGACACCAACTAATAATTCAGAAACAGTAACAGCGCTGATATACACGTCTCCATGTTTTTTCCATTGAGAAAAATCTATCGGAGATCCTGATCGCTCGGAATAAATAAAAACGTTCGTGTCTAACATTAATCCCATTGATTCTTCTCCAAGGGTATTTGTTTTCGAATATCCTCTAAATCTTTTGCAAAGGCCCCTATATCTTCCCCAAGTGAAGGAAGTTCTGCAAACAATCTGTTTAGGTCTTTGACTTTTAATGGGGATGCAGATGAAACTGGAGATATTCGAGCGATGACCTTATTTCCTCTCTCTAATTCTACGCTTACTCCTTGATAGAAAATTCGATTAAGTAGATCTGAGAATTGACGTACCGCTTGTGTTACACTTATACGTTCCATTGTCTTCTCCTTTTTACAAAAGTAAAATCATATAATATGATTATCATACTATCAATAATGATTGTTGTAAAGGATTTATTTTTCAATTCGCCAGGTTTAAAACGTTAGCCTTTCAGGCGAAAAGCTTTAGCGAGGCAACATTTGTGTTATTCGTCAGATATGTGAAGCCCGAAATATAACAATTTTGAGTGGACATGTGAGCAAAGCTTGCGCACTTTGCGTAATGCATTACGATAGGGTTTTCTTTTACGACGTGAAGCCTTGATCTTTATTCAGACGACAAGATTATTCACTTCAAGCAAAGCTGAACTTATCATAACTTATCATGCTGCTGTAATCATATTGTTCTATGACAAAAAATAACTGCGGTTCATTACCTGCTACGTCTCACAATAATTGGCCCAATGAGTCTCAGAATATATGAACTTACTGAATCTAGCTGGAGAGGCTATTTTTTGGTAGCGACGATTAGGCATCCTTCATAAAAGCTATAAAGTAGTTTACACTTTCGAATAAAAAAACGGTCTCGGCACAGATCCAACGGTGGTCAAATTTTAACCCGTGCAGCTGTTTGAGCGTTTTAGTGAGCGCATTATGCATAAATCCAAAAAAAGCACAATAGTAAATAATATCAACAACATATAAGACATGCAGGCAAAATTGGACACTCGCTGTCTTAAAATACTAGTTCAAATTACTACTAAGACAAAATGTTTTGATTCATTAATTATTTTGAATATCAAAATGTTATGATCATCTTCAGTTTTTTGATATCCTGTTTAAGTAGTAATAAATTCTTGACATTTCCTCCGAATAGGGTGAGGGATGTCCAAAAATTAGCCTCAAAAAAGGCTCAATTTACCGAGGTCTGAAGTTAGGAAAAGAGTAAACTACTTTTGAGTTCATATGAAGGATGCCCATCCTTTATACCATACAGGCATTATGAGCAGGGGTAGACACGCACTAGGGAGTATACACCCTCATTTGAATGTAACTGGGAGGAGGATAAATCGATGGCCCCTTTACCCAGTCCATCTCATATATAGCCGTTCTCGGTCTTCTCTGGACACGTGAAACCCGAGGCGTTCGTAAAGCTTCTTGGACGGGTTGTTCTTTAATAGCTTTAGTTCAACGCTTACCCTGGCCTCATTAGCTTCATCGAGAACCATCTGCATTACCCTTCCGCCTATTCCTTTGCCTTGAAATTCCGCAAGTATATGTATTCCGTCAATTACAAAGCGTTCTTTGGTCCGGGTGACAGAAATGCGACCGACATCGATACCCTTGAATTGGATAATTTGAGTTGTCGATCTGCAAAATTCGTTTAACGCGTAGTACCGTTCTTGCTCCTTCTCGCTCTGCCATGTTTTTTCCACATACTCCCGCATTACGCGCCGGGTGAGTTCATTAACAAAGGATTCATCGTTCTCTTTTGCGGTTCGTAACATAAGCTTTTCCATCGGTTTACAAAACCTCCGTAAATAGGCCCTTGAGAAAATGGTCGCTGATAAGTTTATGGATGAAAACTATAATACTTTTCAATTGACTTCGCACTGATTTCAAGAAGGTTTTTACGTGTCTTCTTCCCAAAAAGCGTTTTCTTGATTATTGATTTTTTGTATCAATTTTTGACATGTTTTTGCTGTTACTTTTGCAAAGCCTTCTTCCAGTAAAATCTTAACTGCTTAGTAACCAGCTTGATGCCCCGATTTTCGGTCCCACCCAGCGTAAAAAATACATCGCAGATACCGCATATCCCGCACTGACCAAGTCATCGAGAAGAATACCCCACCCACCCTCCATTTTTTTATCAATTTGCTTGGCAGGCGGTACCTTAACAATGTCGAAGATCCTGAAGAGAAGAAAGCCCCAAAAAACAACCTGCCATAGTTGACCATGTCGAAAAAGTATGGGTACGAGCAGATAGCCGGCGACCTCATCGAGAACGAAGTTCTTTGGGTCCTTGCCTTGCCAGTATTCCTCTGCCCATGGTGTCAGTAAATTATTAGCGATACATACGAGTGTGAATACAGCGACCAGGCAGGTCAGGTGTGTCTTGGCAGGGAGGAAAAGAATGATAGAAATATGAAACAGTAAGCCCAGCAATGTGCCGAAGCTTCCCGGGGCGATGGGTGACAGGCCAAGACCCGCTGCTGATGCGACAACAACACGCAGAGAATCCTTTCCCCGTGTTTGATATCCTCTATCCATATGGATGCAGATACTCTTATCTCATTTGAAAAAGATAGACGGTAACGGCTCACCACCCTTTGATTGAGCGCAAGAGACTGGCAAAGGTTGTGCCTTGGTACTGAGGAAAGCGACGGAGTAATCCATCAAGAAAAGAAGGGGTGTTCCAGCACCTCAAATGGATCGTAACCGTATCCAAAGGCCATCCGCACAGTTCCGAGTACCTCTCCGGTCGTAGCGTAGGCCTTGACAGCCTCGATTATGTGGGGAAGGAGGTTTTCTCCCTGCTTCTTTTCAGCTATCTCTTTCAATCGCTTCAAGGTCTCTTCAACCAAACGATTGTCCCTCGTTTCCTTCAGCTCTTTAATGGCAGCCTCCCGCCTTTCCGACACCTTTGAGGGGATTTTATGGTAGTCTCCCTGCATATCTTCTTCCGGAGGGATTACGAATTCATTGACTCCAACCACTATCCTTTCCTTGCTCTCCACCTCTTGCTGATACTGGTATGCAGCCTTCTCCATCTCTTGATCTATCCACCCGCTCTCAATAGCAGTGATCATACCTCCCATCTCGATGATTTTCTTGAGTATTTTCGTAGCTTCTTCTTCCACTTTGTTTGTCAGGGATTCCACATAGTAAGACCCGGCCAACGGATCCGCAACAGTGGCAACCCCAGTTTCACAAGACAGAATCTGTTGTGTCCTCAATGCCAGTCTGTGAGACTCTTCTGTCGGTATTGCTATGGGCTCATCGTAAGAACAGCAGTGTAGGGATTGTACCCCTCCCAGAACGGCTGCCAGGGCTTCGTATGCAACCCTTATCACGTTGTTCAATGGTTGCTGGGGTACCAGCGAACAACCTGCGGTGTGAACACCGAACTTAAAGGTGAGGGACTTCGGCTTTTTCGCATTAAACCTTTCTTTCATGATACTTGCCCACATCCTTCTTGCTGCGCGAAGTTTTGCTATCTCCTCGAAAAAATCGATATGAGCACTGCAGTAAAAGGCAATCCTCGGCGCAAATTCATCGATATCCAAGCCTCTTTTGAGAACGTTCTCTATATAGGCTATTGCCATTGCAAATCCAAAGGCAATCTCCTGGGCTGCATTTATGCCGGTCTCTCTGAGATCGTAGAGGTTCACGTTCGTAGTATACCAAAGGGGCATATTCTTGCTACAAAACTCTATTATATCGGCTGATGTCTGTAAACACAGGTCTATGTGAATTGTGCTGGGCGAATACCCGCAATACCTGCCTTTCAAAGGCTCATTCTGTATCGTACCTCTTAGCTTGTCCAGGTCGACACCCCTCTTCTGTGCAACGGCAACATACTGGGCTACAACTATGGGGGAGACCGTAGTTGATACATTGAAGGACATACTAACCTTTTCGAGGGGTATCCCTTCAACTGTCTCCTCCATATCTTTCAGAGACGAGAAGGGCGCGCCCACTGCCCCTGCTTCTTCCTTCGCCATAGGATGATCGGAATCCACACCCATGGCCGTAGGGAGATCATTAATAATATTAATACCGCTCTGTCCCTGATCTACCAGGTACTTCACCCGTTCGTTAGTGTCCTTTGGGATTCCAAACCCGGCGACTTCTCTCTTCGTCCACACCCTGCCTCTGAACATTGTTTCGTAAATACCTCTGGTAAAGGGAAATTCCCCGGGATTGCCTATTTCCCTGCCATAATCGATCTCTTTTGTGTCTTCGGGCGTGTATACCTCTTTTACCGGGAAACCCGACCAGGTTTTCAACCTGGACGCCCCTTCTGAATATGCCTTGGCCAGTTTTTCGAATTTATCCTCCACGGTTACTCCCCTTTCTTGCTGATCCTCTCGACATACGCTCCTGTCCGGGTATCGATTCGTATTACATTTCCCTCTTCAATGAATAAGGGGACCTGAATAACAGCGCCGGTTTCCAGGGTAGCTGGTTTGCTCCCACCGGAGGCTGTATCGCCCTTTAACCCCGGGTTTGCCTCAGAAACGCTGAGTTGCACAAAAATCGGCAATTCAACACCCATGGGTTGATCATTATGGAAAAAGATATCGACGATAACCCCTCCCTGAAGAAACTCCTTGTTGGTTCCCAACTGATCTGCTGTGATGAAGATCTGATCGTATGTCTCCTGGTCCATAAAATAGAAGTTATCTTCGGAGTTGTATAGATACTGCATCTTCCTTTCTTGAATGTCCGGTATATCGACCTTCTCACCTGATCTGAACGTCCTGTCGATGACATTCCCGGTAACAAGGTTTTTCAGCTTTGTCCTTACAAATGCGCCACCTTTGCCGGGTTTTACATGTAAAAATTCTACTATCACATGAGGTTTCCCATCGAGTTCCACCTTCAAGCCTTTTCGAAAATCTGATGTTGAATACATAGTACCTCGCTATCCACTCAATCCTAAGGAACTGAAATGGCAAATCCTCGCAATATCTTCGGCGAGGTTTACATATAACGGGGGCGGGTGAGGAGCACGTTTTCCATCCAGTGTCTTTTTCCTGGATGGAAAACGTGTCTGACTCGAACCGCGTTGATAGGGTGCGCTTCGCAATAGATATGTGCAGTCGCTTCGCTAAACGGTCTGCTGATACAAATACGTCGCCAAGTATGGATATGCCTATTTTCATGAATGCATGGTATAATTGAAGTCTACCGTTGTCAATCATTTTTTACCATAAAAATAAATATTTATACCTAAATGGATGACGAAATCCCTCATCATGGATTTTTATGCCCCCGAT
>DAOWME010000273.1 GCA_030643245.1 Deltaproteobacteria bacterium | reverse complement strand
CCGACGTAATACACAATTTGACCTTTAAGGTCAAAGGGGAGTTTTTTCCCCTTATTGATCAGTTCCACCAGGCGTTTGTGTGCCGCATCCCGCGCAGAATATATAACGCCGCTTATCAGCACTCTGTCACCTGTCTTGAGATTTTTTAATATCTCATCTGTAAGAGGAGTATTTATGGAAATAGCCTCATGCATCATCGTATTACTCCTAAATTAAAGCTCTGCTTCTTTGTGGCGGTGACAGTTGCACTGAAGGTTTACAGCTACCGGCAGGCTGGCAATATGAGTGGGATAGGTCTCAATGTGCAAATCCAGGGCAGTAATAGTTCCGCCCAACCCCTGGGGACCGACACCAAGTCTATTTATCTCTTCAAGGAACTCTTCCTCTAATCTTGCTAACCCGGGATCGGGATGTCTTTGGCCTATTGGCCGAAGGAGGGACTTTTTGGCAAGAATAGCGGCCTTTTCCAATGTGCCCCCAATACCCACGCCGACTATTCCGGGCGGACATGGGTTGGCACCGGCTTCCTCAACAGTCCGCAAAACAAACTCTTTTATTCCCTCCATACCAGAGGCAGGTGTGAGTAAGGCCACCCGGCTCATGTTCTCACCGCCAAAACCTTTTGGTATCACTGTTAGCTTCAGTTGATCACCCGGCACTATTTCCACATGAATAATCGCCGGGGTATTATCCCCGAAGTTTTTTCTGACCAAGGGATCAAGAGATGATGCCCGAAGGTACCCGTCCCTGTATCCCTGACGCACCCCTTCATTAATGGATTGGTTCAAGTCCCCTCCCACAATATGAATATCCTGACCCATTTCAATGAAGACTACAACCATGCCCGTGTCCTGGCACAGGGGGATACCTTCCTCTTTTGCTATTTTTGCGTTTTCCAATAACTGGCGGAAGATGTCCTTTCCAACTGTAGATTTCTCTTTTTCAAGACCTTTCTTCAAGGCGTCGACCACATCATCCCCTAGAATCGTATTGGCCTCTATACACAGCCGCCTTATTGTTCTGGTGATCTCCTCAGCCTGTATTTCTCTTACGCCCATAAAAATTTCCTTCTTAACCGCCGATTATTTCTTCGATTCCTGTTTGAACTTGCCTGCTTTCGCCAGGGCGATAAAATGTGCCACATCGATCTCCTTTGGGCACACGAAGGAGCAGGCCATGGAGGTATGGCATCTGTATATGCCTTCTTCGCTGTAAAGAAGTTCCAACCTCTCTTCTTCTGCCTGTTCGCGTGGATCCATCAAGCGGACAATGCTGGCCATGACGGCATTAGGACCTAAAAATCCCTTGTGACTGCTGATGCATGCCTCAGCACAACAGAAACAATTAACACAGCGCGTGGCTTCTACATATCGCTCCAGATCTCGCGGATCGATATGGTATTCCTCTCCCGGGTTTGGGTTTTGAGCGGGCTTGATGATATATGGCTTGACTTTATTAACCCTTTCATATGCGTGTTCGAAATCCACGATAAGATCACGAACCACAGGCGCAACGGTTATTGGCCCGACCTCAAAAACCGTGGTTCCGAAATGGGCAACCGCATTTTCAACGAGTAGCTCACAGGCCAACAGCGGCTTTCCATTGACCCTGACCGCACAGGTCCCGCATTGCGCATGCTCACATGATGAGTTCCAGGCCAGGCTTGGGTCTAATTCGTTATTGATTTTTCGAAATACATCCGTAAATCGAAGTATCCTTCCGGCCTCCAACTCATAATCTTGAACCCAGGACCTTTTGCTATCCGGATCGTAACGTTTAATCTTTAATGTAATAGTATAGCTGTTTTCCATTAGTATTTTCTCTCAATCACGGCAAATTTTTCATAATTCTCACCCCTGGCCTCATAAATACTCATGTCTACCGGACGTTCACCTAAGGTTACCTTGCCGAATTCTGTCATATGGGCTAATGTGTGATAGTTAAACTCGTCTTTTCTCTCCGGGAAATCCTCGCGAAAATGCCCGCCCCTCGACTCTCTTCTATTCAGGGCGCCTTGCGCGCAGATCATGGATACCGCCAAGAGGTTTTCCAGTTCCCAGCGTTGGATGAGTTCCTGGTTCATAGTGAGGCTTTTGTTGGATAAAGAGATATTTTCAGAACGTTCTTTGAGTTCCTTTAATGTCTCAATCGCCTCTATGAGTCCATCCTCCTTTCGGAAGATACCCACTTTTTCCGTCATGAGCGTTTGCATCTCCTGCCGGATTCGCCCAATATTTTCTTTTCCTTCACCCTCCATAAATCTTGAAAACAGAGAAAAGGTCATCTCTCCCGCATCTCCTGTGGGTTCATTCGAATCTACATCGAGAAAATCCATGGCCTTCTCTCCGGCGATCTTTCCCATAGTGATTAATTCAAGAATGGAGTTTGTGCCGAGACGATTAAAACCGTGAAAACTGGCCGCCGCACATTCCCCCACCGCAAACAGACCTGATATCAACTCCTCCGCACTTTTTTGAACCTCCCCGAATTCATTGGTCGGGATTCCCCCCATATGGTAATGAACACTGGGCCGAACAGGACAGAGCTCTTTTTTAGGATCAATATTGACAAATTTCCTGAAAAATCCCGTAACCTCCGGGATCTGCACATCATGGACATGGTCTGACAGGTGCCGCAGGTCTATCCAGACATGCTCAATATTGTGGTCCGGATTTAACACACCTCTTCCCTCCCGAACCTCGGTTTCAATCGCACGAGCCACGAGATCGCGAGGTGCCAGTTCTTTCATCTTGGGCGCATACCGTTCCATAAAGGCTTCCTGATCCCTGTTACGCAAAAT
>DAOWME010000116.1 GCA_030643245.1 Deltaproteobacteria bacterium | reverse complement strand
AATTAATCTTGATGTGAAAGAACTGTTTTATCCCTCGAAGGGCTGATTGAGCTTTTTTTCGGTGAGCAAAGAGTATCAAAAGCAATGCGAAATGGCTCGTCATCTTGGCTATTGCGAGTCTGAACAACGCACATGATATTCAGAGCCATTGAAAATTCGCGATTTTTGGCCTTTCGAGGCATAACGACTACGGGCCTACAAACATACTGCCCCCGGTGGTGTAACGGGAATTCTAACTGTCGTCGATAGGAAAAAATATTTGACGTCAGTAACCTTGTCCATAACAATCGTATTAGTTTAATAATATCAAGCAGTTTCAATTATTAAAGAAGTTTCATGCCAAGAAAAACCTAAGTTGGAGTACTATATTATCCCCTGGCTCTTAGAACGCTTAAACTCTTTTAGGAAAGATAAATAGATGAAATGGAGAGATGATAAGGGCACTTTTATGCAGGCATTCCAGGCCCTGGATTTCATACGGCCTCTGGACAAGATTTTTTAGGGCAGAAAAATTGCCGACACGAAACTTGCCGAAGATCCGGTTTTTCTGTTGGGGCATTGGCGAAGCGGAACCACTTTTCTTCACAATCTGCTTTCACGTGATACAAGATTCACCTGCCCTACCCTTGCCCAGGTTTTCTCACCCAATTCTTTTCTTACCCTCGGCAAGGTTACTGCCGCTTATCTGGATATGGTGCTACCGGAGACCAGGGCTATGGATCAGCTAATTCTGGGATCCCAGGAGCCCCAGGAGGCACATTACCCACCCCCCCGGCCACAATAATATTAGTATTTTTAGCGTGCGTCCCATACAACATGTAGAAGAGAAAACTTTAATGGCAGTTTCATTGGTAATTTTTCCACAATATGTAGCTGGTCTTGAGGACAAAATGTACTACATATTGTGGGGGAATGTGGGATGAACCCTGGAAAACAAAGACTTTTCTACAGAAACTACGACCGGTGGAGGAAATTAAGCCCGAAGGAAAAAGAGAGGTTGTTAAAAAGATGGAAAGATCTTCGCCCGAGAAGAAGAGGAATGGAATAAACGAGATGTTTCCGAAGCTGGACCCCGGTTCCCGGTTACAGAATATTATTGAAGACTATCCCACGTTCCCTCCTTTTGTAAAGGAAGGAACGTGGGATTAACTCACTTTCCGGGTCTCTGATAAAGTGAGCGTAAAAGTGAAAACCTGAGATTCAGGCGGTTACATCAGATGGAGAACTGACTGTTTGGCCAGATCAAGATATGGGGAAGGGAATATCCCTATGAGGAGTGTCCCGGCTACTGCAATTATCAGTGCAACAATCATGGACGGTGACCAGTGGAGCCCTTCAAGATCTTTCACCGGATCCTTCATATACATCATCACAGTAACCCTCAGATAGTAGTAGACGGAGACCAGACTGTTCATCACACCGATAATGGCGAGCCAGATATACCCTGCTTTTACCGCAGCGCTAAATATGTAAAACTTCCCAACAAATCCTGCTGTGGGAGGGATTCCCGCCAAAGAAAACAAGAAGACAGCCATCAACAGGCCAAGGACGGGGTATTTGAAACCCATGCCCGAGTAATCCTCGATATCCAGATTTCCTTCTCCTTTGCGGCCAAAGAGGATTACAACGCCGAATGCCCCCAGGTTCGTAAAGGCATACGCCAACATGTAGAAGAGTATACTCGATGTCCCCAACTCATTGGAGGCTATCATCCCCATCATTATATAGCCTGCATGGGCGATACTGGAGTATGCCAGCATCCTCTTTATATTGGTCTGTGCTATGGCAATAACATTTCCCAATGTCATGGTCAGCACCGCCAATATCCATAGAAGCTGATTCCAGTCGGGTTGAAGATCCCATAGAGCATGCGAGAAAACCCTCACAAAAGCAGCAAATACCGCCGCCTTAACCCCGACGGACATGAATGCGGTAACAGAGGTAGGAGCTCCCTCATAAACATCCGGAGTCCACATATGAAATGGCACGGTAGCGATCTTGAAACCAAACCCCACCAGAAGAAGCCCCATTCCCGCGAGCAGCATCGGATCTTTCATGTAAGTTGCCCGGGACAGGAATTCTGATATTCCCTTGAGATCGGTGGTCCCTGTGGCGCCGTAGATAAAGGCTATTCCGTATAGAAGAAAGGCGGATGAAAAGGCACCGAGAAGGAGATACTTCAACGCGGATTCATTGGACCTGTTACTATCCCTCAGAAAGCCCGCCAATACGTATAGGGATATGGACATGGTTTCCAGACCCAGAAAAATCGTTATGAGATTTGCCCCTGCAGTCATAAACATCATACCTACAGCCGAAAAAAGGATCAGGGCATAAAACTCCCCGTGGCTCATCCCTTCCTCTTTCAAATAGGTTATGGACATCAAGATTGACAGGGCCGCTGTAACAAGGATGACCATGTTGAAGAAGATAGAAAAATTATCTACCATTATCATATTGTTAAATGCATATCTCGGTTTTCCCCATAAGAGTGTCAAACTCATAAGAGCAATGAAAATTCCCAGTAGTCCCACATAGGCAGCCGGATCTTTCCTTCCTTTTGGCAGATATACAGTGACCAACAAAACCAACATCGCAGTAATACTCAGAACAAGCTCCGGACACAGACTTAACGCGTCTATCTTGGGAATAACCAAATCCATATTAATCTCCCCCAATGTATGTACTCATTACTTCTTTGTAATCAACTCTTCGCTCGTGTTTAGAACAAGGTAGTTCTTTTCTTTTTGAATGCAAGCCTCATACTTCTTGTTGAATTCCGTTATGAAATGAGTCACGGATGTCTCAGTCTTACTCAAGAAAGTTTTAGGATAAATACCAATCCAGAATATAAATATTAGGATAGAGGCGAGGATCCCGATTTCCCTGAGAGACAGATCCTTCAAGTGCCTGTTTTCCTCCTTTGTAACCTCCCCAAACATAACTCTCTGAAACATCCATAACATATATACCGCTGCAAAGATAACACCGGTCGCAGCAAATACTGCATAGACAACATTGGACCTGAACGTACCCAGCAAAATCAGGAATTCTCCCACGAAGCCATTCAACCCAGGGAGCCCGATCGAGGAAAGGGTGACGATCATAAAGAATGCCGCAAAAACAGGCATCACCTTGGCCAGCCCTCCAAAATCGGCTATCATCCTCGTATGCCTTCTCTCATATATCATTCCAACAATCAGGAAGAGTGCCCCTGTACTGAGACCATGATTTATCATCTGGATTATGCCGCCCTGTATTCCCTGTACGTTCAGAGCGAAGAGTCCCAGAACGACAAAGCCAAGGTGACTCACACTGGAGAAGGCAACCAGCCTCTTGAGATCTTTCTGCACCATGGAGACCAACGCCCCGTATATGATCCCTATGATGGCGAGTATAGAGATAAGCGGGACAAACTGATACGTTGCCACAGGGAAGAGAGGCATACCGAACCTGAGGAACCCATAGGTTCCCATCTTGAGGAGCACAGCCGCCAATAGTACGCTACCCACCGTTGGCGCCTCAGTATGTGCATCGGGAAGCCATGTGTGGAAAGGAAACATGGGAACCTTAATGGCGAACGCCACGAAAAAGGCGAGGAAGAGCCACGTCTGATAAAGTGAAGGCATATTGAGTTCGTAAAGTTTGAGAAGATTGAAGGTGTATTCTCCTGTTACACTATGGTTATAGAAATAGAGTACGAGGATGGCAACCAACATGAGCAGACTGCCAAACATCGTAAATAAAAAAAACTTTATTGCAGCATAGACCCTTCTGGCCGGGTTCCCCCACACCCCTATCAAGAGGTACATGGGGATAAGCATAACCTCCCAGAAGATATAGAACAAAAAGAGATCGAGGGACACAAAAACACCGATCATGCCTGTTTCCAAGAGAAGCAGACACATCATGAATTCCTTGACTTTCTTGGTCACGTCTTTCCAACATGCTATCACACATATGGGCGTAAAGAATGTCGTAAGGAGGATGAGGAGGAGACTTATTCCATCAATGCCGAGAAAGTAAGTCATTCCGTATTCCTTTATCCATGGCACCTTCTCTACAAACTGCATCCCCGTGTAATCCGCCTTAAAACAGAAGAAAAGCGGTAAAGAACATATAAAGTTGGCCATGGATATGACGAGTGCCATCCATCTTATCTGGACAACCCCTTCCTTGTTGGACAGCATTATGAACAGTGCCCCGATAGCAGGTAAGAATGTGAGTAAAGTCAATATAGGTAGATCTAACTGATTCATCAACTAACTCCTTTTTCAACGTTGGTAGGTTACACCAGGAGGAAATAAAAGATAATTGCAACGGCACCTACAAGTATGGAAAGGGCATAGTTCTGGACATATCCTGTCTGAATCCGCTTCAGGACTGAACTCGTCCATTTGATACACCAGCCTGAACCATTTACAATACCATCGATAACTTTGGCATCGAAAAATTGCCAAAGGACGGTTGAGCCCCTCTTTATGGGGTTGACAAAGAGAAAATCATAGATCTCATCTACAAACCATTTATTTAATATCAGATGATACAAGAGCTTAAATTTTTCCACCAACCGTCTTGGAAGAGAAGGGTCCTTCAAATACATGAGATAAGCCAGACCCAATCCACCGAATGCTATGATAAGGGAAACTACCATCATAAAAATCTCGAGGCCTACATTATGCTGGACTGCTTCCCCATAGGAAAGAGCGCTGCTGGATGCATAGGCCAGGTTACCCAGGGTTACCTCTACCGAACCCGCAACATGTCCTCCTGTCACCGGCGTCAGGAAATCATGGAAGACATTCGCTCCTTTTATTATCGGAATACCTACAAAGCCACCGATCGCGGAAAGGATTGCCAGTATGATAAGGGGCGTGGTCATGACAGAGGGTGACTCATGGAGGTGCTTTTTCACCTCCGCATCTACCCGCGATTCTCCATGAAAAGTCATAAAGACAGCTCGGAACATGTAAAAAGATGTCATTAAGGCAGCGCATGCTCCCAGTGCCCACAAAATTGTATTCTTCTCAAAGGCATGCCACAGTATTTCGTCTTTACTGAAGAAACCGGCAAACGGGAATATCCCTGCTATGGCCAGGGTTGCTATCAAGAATGTCCAGTATGTCTTCGGCATATGCGGTTTCAACGCTCCCATCTTTCTCATGTCCAGTTCCCCTGCCATGGCGTGCATAACGCTCCCGGCACCCAGGAATAGCAACGCCTTGAAGAAGGCGTGGGTCATAAGATGGAAGATGCCGGCGGAGAAGGCCCCCACCCCACATGCCAGGAACATATATCCCAGTTGGCTGATGGTGGAATAGGCCAGAACTCTCTTTATGTCGTTGGCAGCCAAGGCCATGGAGGCTGTAAATAATGCGGTGGCAACACCGACAATCGCAACAACAGTGAGTGAAACAGGAGCCAGTGTGTATAGAACGCTACATCGCGCCACCATGTAAACCCCGGCGGTAACCATTGTGGCGGCATGGATCAAAGCACTGACAGGGGTCGGACCCTCCATGGCATCGGGCAACCAGGTATAAAGAGGTATCTGCGCAGACTTGCCTGTGGCCCCAAGAAAAAGCAAGAGGGTTATGGCTGTCATGACTAGGGTACTGACCTCATTGTTATGGTGCGCAGCGCCAAACACACCGTGAAAGTTCAGTGTCCCAAAGGTAACAAAAATCAACATCATCGCCAACAGAAAGCCGAAATCCCCTATTCTGTTTACAACAAATGCCTTCTTGCCCGCATCTGCAGGAGCTTTCCTCTCATACCAGAACCCTATTAGCAGGTATGAGCACAACCCGACCCCCTCCCAGCCGACAAACATAAGGAGGAAGTTGTTGGCGCTAACCAAAAGAAGCATAGAAAATACGAAAAGGTTGAGATAGGTAAAATAACGCTTAAACCCCTCATCTTCATGCATGTACCCAACAGAATAGATATGAATCAGGAAAGAGACCCCTGAGACCGTCAACATCATTATGATGGAAAGTGGATCTACCAGAAAACCGACTGAAGTCTTGAAGTCTCCGGCAGGTATCCATGTATAAATAATCTTCTCAAACGATCGACTCTCCGGAGGAAGCTGAAGCAGATCGAAGAATATCAAAACCGATGTAAGGAATGACAACCCTATAACTGTGCAGGCCAGCACACCGACAAATCCCTTGCTCAGTCTATAACCAAAAAGCCCGTTAATGAGAAAGCCAATCGCGGGAAATAAGGGAACCAGCCACACATAATCCAACATTTCTCTATTCCTCCAATTATCTACCGAACAGAAGTTCGAAACATACTGACTGAACCTTAGGCAGGGCCAGGTTTTTGCGATCTTAGGGGCGAGGCCGAAATAACTTCCCCATTTGTACATCTCATCTTCAGGCCACCTTTGACCGATCTTCAAACACAAAATCCTCGAAATAGGTAAAACTATTCCTGTGGTTTTGTGTTTTCAGATCGAACAAATCTAACCTAAATCTGAGCGCCAACTTGAGGAAGTTATTTCGGCCCCGTCCCTAATTATAGAAACTATCTCATCACATTCAAATCACCCCCCCCCTTTCTCTAAACCAAGCCATCTTTGTTGATCACAAAAACGGAGTAACTTTACAAACCAATTTTTTCTAAAATGATATCTGAAGCTGTATAAGGATCAATCTCCCTGTGAACAATTTTGTCTACATACTTATCAAAATGTTCTTCTCCGATTCCATCATTCAACATACGTTTTTCGACCCTTTCCTTGATAAGGTCGAGGAGTTGTTTTCGGTCATATATTTTCTTTTGTATTAGATTAGTTTCTTCCAGATATTTTCTGTGTCTTTCCAGCCCCTCCACTAGTTCAGCAATGGCCTCTCCCTTTATGGCCACCGTTTTATAAACTTTCGGCCGCCAGATTTTCTTATCCGTGTTATATCTCAACATACGTGTTATATCCCTAACTGTATCGTCAGCGCCTTCCCTGTCGGCCTTATTCACCACAAAAATATCTCCTATTTCCATGATTCCGGCTTTCATTGCCTGGATACTGTCACCCATTCCGGGAGCCAATACCACCACGGTAGTATACGCAATCTTGGCGATATCCAATTCAACCTGTCCCACACCCACAGTTTCGACAATTATCATATCTCTTCCCATGGCATCCATTACATACGCTGTGTCCCTGGTTGCTCTTGATAATCCCCCCAGATTCCCCCTGGTAGCCATACTGCGGACAAAAACACCTTGTCCGTCAACCTCATATTTCTGCATTCTGATCCGGTCGCCCAACACAGCACCACCGGAAAAAGGGCTGGAAGCATCAACGGCAATGACTCCCACTGTTTGTTCTTTCTTCCTAAAAACACCGATCATCTCGGAAATCAACGTGCTTTTTCCTGCTCCGGGAGAACCGGTAATCCCTATAAGATGCGCCTTCCCTGTATGAGGAAAAATCTCTTTTATGATCTGGGCCGCTTCTTCCCGGCTATTTTCAACACTTGTCATTGCCTTTGCCGCTGAAGGCACATGCCCGGTCAATAACTTTTCTATTAGCTCTGCCATTTTTATCCCCCCCCCTGATATTTGACCACTTTTTCACCGCCCCTCCGGAAGAGGGACTGGCAGGATCTACGGCTACCAATCCCACTGTTTGAGTCCTTTTCCTGAATTGACCGATGATTTCGCATGCCAATGTGCTTTTGCCTGCCCCAGGGGGTCCGGTAATGCCTATTAATCTTGCCTTCACAACCCACTAATGCTATCTGACGCATCACTATCACGAGGCGGCGGGAGATTTAGACTCCAATTCCTGAGACGAGACAAAAAAAATCCCCGGACCGAAATAAATCGATCCGGGGATGCCGTTTTTCATCCTCGGTAAACATCAGGTTCAACCCCGATCCGCGAGGGTCAAAGCCATATTACATATCCCTGGGCAGGTCTTCTGGCTTACGGATCATCCTACTTACCGCGCCTTCCCGGGCCGGATATGCATGGCATATCCGGAGTTATTGGTTATCCGTTCATAGTAAATGGTAAGGACAACCAACTAACTTTCCTGTCCCAGTGGCTTTGGCCTGATTATTAGCGATCCCAATAACGATTAACTAATAACCAGATTGCGGTGTTCGTCCCCGATCACAGCGGCGGGTCCGCGACGGAGTTTCACCGTCTTCCCTTTAAGTCCTTCCTGCCTGCCTGCGTACACGCACAGGCAGGTCGGACTACCCATAAATATTTTCAGTTTAAATCAAATCCCTCCCTGTGTCAAGAGAAAAACAGGCTGATCAGCATGCTTCCGATAATCATCCTGGAAAACCAGGACCGTGCCTTGAGAGACTATACATACATTTCGCCCCACGACCAGACCCTGGAATTCATTATTGAATCACAGAAATGCGCTGTTGCAACACTCCTTTTTTTAAATACGTTTAATAACACCATGTCAAGGCCGGCCTCAGCCAGCATGGCAAGATATGCCTCCTCGATCAAAAGGGCAGCGGTTTTGGCGCCTGCCCCGCTTGTCAGATTTGAAAGACCCACAACGGTTTTTACCGAAAACCCCAAAACCTCCGGCAAAAGCCTGATGCATGACAACACATCACGCGCCTGAGCGGTTCCGTCGTCCCACGAAATCGGGACGACAATAGGATCAATAATGAGCTTTTCAGGAGTCAACCCGACTTTCTTCGCTTCTTCGGCCAGGGTAGCAGCAATGGTCAATCTTTCATCAACGCTACGGGGAACTTTACCGTCCGGGTGTAGCAGGAATCCGACTATCTCTGCCTGCCTCAGACTCCACCGCCAGAGGCAGGATCTTTTCCATCTTATGGGGTTCAAGTGAGAAACCGTTTATGATCGGTTTTTTCGTGCAGACTGTTAAACCGGTCTCTATTGCCTTGGGATTTGGGGTATCGAGGCATAGTTGTAAATCAGTTGCCTCCTGCGCCGAATTTATCAAAAATGCCATCATTTTGTCGCAACCCTTGTGCAAAGGACCTGGATTTATGTCTATAATTCCTACTCCTGAGTTTTTGATCTCAGATGCGAGATCCCGGATAGGCTTAGGGACGAGGCCGAAATAACTTCCCCATTTGTGCATCTCATCTTCAGGCCATCTT
>DAOWME010000240.1 GCA_030643245.1 Deltaproteobacteria bacterium | reverse complement strand
GCCCTTTCGCTAATATTTTTTGGATGATTTTTATTTCTATTCCCCACTTTGGGGTATTTTCGTACACTTTTTGACACTTTTACCCCACTTCTAATCTTTTTTATGATAGAGATACCGATTCTACAGATCAAGTATAAGGTATTATGAAAATTGTGATACATGTTCAGATATGGTATAGGAAAAAATGAATTTTTCATAGAGATTGAATCAATAAAATTAAAAAAGGTACAAAAAACTAGCGAAAGGTAAGTAATAAGGAGTTGCGCGTAATGTTGAGCTAAAGGCTCTATTTCCGGCGAGCCCTCAAAAAGGCGCATGTCCTGCCCATGGAGCAGTTGTTCAATCCGGTTGGCAAGCTCTTTCCATTGAAATAGTCCAATTCAGAAAGAGACTCAACAAGTCCAGCTCTCAAAGGATTTAAATTAATATATCGCACAAGTTCCAAAAAATATGAATCTTCCTCACAACTTATTGATTTATATCGATTTTGAAACAAGTGCCCATACCGCCTATGACACCGATTCTAAGATATAGCATATCCGGAAAGAAAACAGCGCATGAATGTTGGCAGGCCTGATTTACCGCTTCGGAGAAGGATATGCGCGTGATTGGTTAACAAAATCCAGGCATAGATTATAGTTTCTGTTTCCTGGGCTAGTTCTCCCATCCCGGTCGTAAAAATTTTCCCGATCTTCGTCGTCATTGACAATTTTACCCCTTTCAATACCGTGAATAATCACATGGTGTAAAGTTCCAGGTGCATCCAGTCTTGCCCCTCGAGGCATTTCCACCTCCTTAAGCCGCTAAGTAAATAAGAATTCAGATACAATATGCCTTTTTTGTACAATTTGTCAACAACGTCCCCAAGCCCCCTCAAGCCCCCCCTCTGGAGAGTGCAGTGAAAACCGGATCAAGGAACTGAAGATCGGTTTTGGAATGGAGACGATGCCCTGTGGGCAGTTTAAGGCCAACGCAGTATTCTTTCGCATTGGAGTATTGGCTTATAATATAGGTCTATTGTTTATATTGAGTACTATGGATGTATCGTGGAATCGACACCAGGTACAGACGCTGCGCTGGAAGCTCTATGGGACAGCGGGCAAGATTGTATTCCATGGCCGGTCTGTCTATCTGAAAGTGAGTCGTAGTCTGTAAAAGTTTTTTGCACGAGTGCGCTTGAGGAGTTGGGATTTTGCACAAGCATGAGGTTATCGTTCCGAGGGGTGAGCTAAAGGAGGTCATGAGAGGCAGAGGTATGCCGGGATTCAGTAATGAATGCCTTTTATTGAGTATGCTGGTCACACCATACCTTAAATAGCCGCCAAAAGAAGCCTGCGAACCTCCCCGGAGGATTTTTTTCACCGCCACAACGTGCAAACTCCCACATTATACAAAACCAATCACGGATTTTGGTGAGCCATCGATCTCTTGACAATATGGGAAGGAGGGTGATAAAATATAAAACAGGTTTTAGAAAAACTAAAACTCTTACAAATGTAGTGGCCCAATAAATTGGGCAACTGGGCCGTTCGGTTGAGTTCGTCCAAATCAGGCAAGTACAAAAATCTGGAGGTGAAGGATTTCTAGGATAGCCGAGGCAAATCCGAGTTCACATCCAGAGAAAATTATACAGCCTCAAAATACTTATAGGAGGGGAACGAAATGAAAAAGGGATTGCTAGCCGTATTAGTTTTGTTGTTGCCAGTGATACCCTGTGTTCAGCAGGTAGTAGCCGACAAGGCCGACAAAAGCATAGAGGTATCAACGGATAAGACTACCTATGAGATAGAGGAGGAGGTCACCATAATCCTGAAAAACATAAGCTCCTCGCCATTAGAAGGGACCCCGAGCTGTGTGATATATGACAGCTCAGGCAAAGAGGTATTTTCACCTGCGGTAGCTCAGGTCATCACAAACCTTGAACCAAATGAGTCCCTCCAATTTACCTGGAACCAGACGGATAACGAAGGTAAACAGGTTAAGGATGAGGATTACAGAGTAGAGTGCTCATTTGCAGGCCTCACCGATAAGGCTGAGTTCAAGATAAAGAGTTCTTACGTGAACATAGGCAGCATAATAGAGAAACCTGATAAGTATGAGGGCAAAGAGGTTAGAGTAAAGGGAAGATTTATGGGATGGTCATCTAAGGTTAATATAACAACACCGTCGGTAACAAGGAGCGACTGGATAGTGGAGGATGACACCGGCGCAATATACGTGACAGGGTTATGTTCCAAGCCTCTAAAGCTGTGGGGCTGGAGCGATTATGGAAAGAAGATTATAGTCACAGGAATAGTCGGAACTAAGGATGGAGGACCTTACCTGCAGGGGATAGGGCTAACGGTAGTCGCAGATATAAACGTTAAAGTAAACGAAACGTTCACCATAGAGCTGGAGCAGGCCTTAATCCCATACTATGAATGGAAGAGCATAGAGTACAATGAGAGTTACGTTGAGCTCATTGATGAAGGTTTCAAAGCGCCAGATTCTGGACTCGTGGGCGTAACTATAAAATACTTCATATTCAAAGCAGTTAATGAGGGTTTGACAGAGCTTAAGTTCGCTTATGGTGAGATAGATGTGAATGGCAATCTGGTAGAGATCAGCAGGGAAAAGAGTTACATTGTGAATATAAAAAAAGATATTAGCCCGGCTGATAAGGCGTCGCTGGTTGAGGGGAACAGCGCCTTCGCCTTTGAACTCTATCAGGAGCTCAGAGGGGAACAGGGTAATCTTTTCTACTCCCCTTACAGCATCTCAGCAGCGCTGGCGATGACATATGCCGGAGCCCGCTGCGAGACGGAGCAGCAGATTGCCGATACCCTCCATTTTATTCTTAAACAGGAGAGGCTGCACCCAGCATTCAACTGGCTTGATGCAGAACTTGCCAAAAGGGGTGAAGGTGCCGAAGGCAAAGACGGGAAAGGATTCAGGCTGAACATCGCTAATGCCATCTGGGGACAGGAAGGATACGAATTCCTGCCCAAATTCCTCGATGTTCTGGCCGAGAACTATGGTGCCGGAGTGAGATTCATGGATTTCGTAAATGAAGCGGAAAAGTCTCGCCTTGCCATCAACCAGTGGGTGAGTGACCAAACGGAAGGTCGTATTGAAGACCTTATCCCGCCGGACGCGATTGATCAACTGACCCGCCTTGTGTTAACCAATGCTATCTACTTCAATGCTGCCTGGGCGATTCCTTTCGATGAGAAGATGACAGCAGATAGACCTTTCTACCTGCTTGATGGTGGGCAGGTAACAGTGCCAATGATGGAGAAGAGGGGGTCATTCTTCGGCTACGCCAAGAGGGAAGGATTCCAGGCGGTTGAGCTGCCATATGATGGCGGTGAACTCTCCATGATTATCCTGCTTCCTGCGTTAGGGAATTTCGACGCCTTTGAGGCAGAACTTGATGCTCAGCAGGTCAGTAACATCATAAGCGGTCTGCAGCCTACTCAGGTCGACTTGACTATGCCCAAGTTTGAATTCGACTCAAAATTCAGCCTCAAGGATACCCTCGCCTGGATGGGCATGCCCATTGCTTTCACTCTTGACGCGGATTTCTCAGGGATGGCGGGTAATCCTGACCTGCTCATTTCGGACGTTATTCACAAGGCATTCGTCTCCGTGGATGAAGCTGGTACAGAAGCGGCAGCAGCTACGGCAGTAGTCATAGAACTAACTGGCGTAATCCAGTCAGTGGAAGTTTCCTTAGACCGCCCGTTCATCTTCCTGATTCGGGACATTGAGACGGGTGCTATTCTCTTTGTCGGGCGCGTCTTGAATCCCGCTGCGTAAGTAATGCAACCTGTATTGCACAAAAGCTTAGGGACGGGGCCGAAATAACTTCCCCAACTATGCATCTCACCTTCAGGCCATCTTTGACCGATCTTCAAACACAAAATCCTCAAAATAGGCGTTACTATTCCTGTGGTTTTGTATTTTCAGATCGAACAAATACAACCTAAATCTGAGCGCCAACCTGAGAAAGTTATTTCGGCCCCGGAAATTCTGGGGACAGGAAATTCTGGGGACACAATACTTAATTATTGACAAGTGAGATTTGCGATAGTATTGTTTGACTATGGTGAGAATAGGTCGTGTAGTTGCACCGGGGCTCCCCCACCACATAACACAACGAGGCAATCGAAGACAGCAGACCT